>SYAB01000076.1 GCA_005787665.1 Actinomycetota bacterium | reverse complement strand
TCGTCGACGAAGGACTTCTCCGGGGTGACCTCGGAGGGCTCGATACCGGTGACCTCTTCGATGATCTCGGCGAGACCGGCGATGATTTCGTCCTGACTGGCGGCCACGTGGTGGCTCCCTTCCTCTGTGTTTATCGTGAAATCGGTTGTGTTACCTGTGGTTCCTGGCGTCCGACCTAGTTGGCGGTCAGTGCGTCCAGATCTGCGGGTGTCTTGACAGCGTGTGTCGCAACGCCCCGAAGTTCGCGTTTGGCGATGCCGGTCAGAGCGCCCGCGGGGGGGAACTCGACGATCGCCGTGGGGTTGAGCGTGCCGATGGTCGCGCTGCACAGATCCCAGCGCACCGGGCGGGTGAGCTGTGCGACGAGCTTGTCCATGGCGTCACGTCCCGAGCTCACCGGCTGTCCGTCCACATTGGACAGCAGGAGGGTGCTGGGATCGGCGACATCGACTTCGGCGGCCGCGGCGGCATAGCCGTCCAGGGCTGCCGCCATGAAGTGGG
Organism: Actinomycetota bacterium; assembly: GCA_005787665.1. The sequence continues at coordinate 3,251 of SYAB01000076.1, read as the reverse complement.
TGTGAAACGCGCCGGCGGTGGCCAGCGGTCGCACCCGGGCCTTGGCGGGCGGGTCCTCGGCCAGCTTCTCCAGCGCGCCGATCGTGCCGGCGGCGACGATCTGGCCGGCGGCGTTACGGTTGGCCGGCACGAGTTCCAGGGCGTCGAGCCGGGCCAGAACCTCGGCCTCGTCGCCGCCCAGGACCGCGGACATGCCGGTCGGCTCGGCGGCGCAGGCCTTCGCCATCTCCGAGCCGCGAACGGCGGCCAGTCGCACCGCGTCGTCGGCGGAGATGACGCCGGCGATGGCGTAGGACGCGATCTCGCCGACGGAATGCCCGGCGACGACCGTTTCGGCCGGAAGGCCCCGCTTGGCCAGTTCCTGGTAGGCGAGCAGGGTGGTCGCCACGACAAGAGGTTGGGTGACCGCGGTGTCGGTGATCTCCTCGGCGGTCGCCGTGCTGCCCAGGCGGGCCAGGTCCAGGCCGCTGATCTGCGACCAGGCCGCAATGCGGTCGGCGGCGCCGGGCAACTCCAGCCACTCGGCAAGCATGCCGGGAGTCTGGGAGCCCTGACCGGGCGCAAGCAAGGCGATCACATGTTTAAGAGAACACTGTGAAAGCCTATTTTCGGGGTGTAAAGGATTATGAACCTTGTCTTATGTTTTTGTGGAACCCCTACAAATCTGCGCGAGGATGCGACGTCAGCGATACCTTTCCGCGACCTAGTCCTCGCGGCCCAGCCCCACGAGCGGGGGTGTGAGTTGCGCCACCGGACCGTTTGTACTGGTCTGCGAGGTGCTGGTAGCGGGGGCCGGATAACTCAGTCGGCCGACCGTGCTGGCGACCCGCAGCACGTAGGCGTCCCGCGGCACCGTCGGGTCCCGGCCGGTGAAGTCGGCGATCCGCTTGAGCCGGTAACGGACCGTATTTGGATGAACGAACAGTTTCCGGGCGCACGCTTCGATCGCGCCGCCGCTGTCGAGGTAGGCGTCCAGGGTCTCCGACAGCGCCGGACCGGCGTCGGCCAGCGGCCGGGTGACGTCGTTGTAGAGCGCCGCCACCGCCGAAGTGTCGCCGGCCAGGGCGCGCTCCGGCAGTAGCTCGCGGGCCGGGACCGGACGTGGGGCTCCGCTCCAGCCGGCGACGGCGTTCATCCCCGAGATCGCCTCGCCGGCGCTGTGGTAGGCCGCGCTCAGCATGGGGGCGGTGGGTCCGATGACCACCGGACCGTCGGAGAATGCGGTGAGCAGGTCGTTGAAGAAGCGGTCGGTCGGCGACATCGGCCCCGAGATGATGGCGATCAGCCAGGTGCCGTGAACATCGGCGAGGGCGGACCGGTCATGCCGCAGCGCGATATCGCGGACGGCTTCGCCGGCGAGCTCGGCACGGCCCGGCGGTGGGGTGCCGACCACCACCGTCGCCGGTGCCGTGGTGTCCCCATTCAGCGCGGCGGCGCGCGAGAGCAGCTCCGGGCCGGTGTCGCCGCGGACCACCGCGTCGACCACGCTGGCCTCCATCCTGCTGTCCCAGGAGCCGCGGGCCTCAGCGGCATCGGCGTAGGCGCTGGCCGCGGCGAATGCCAGGTTGCGGCTGTACTTGAGGATTCCCACCGTCAGTGCCGTCAGCTGGTCGGCGTTGCGGGCCACCGCGGGCACGACCTCCTCGAAGAACTCCATCGTGACCCGGACCATGTCGACGGTCTGGGCGAGGGCGATCTTGCGGGTCAGGTTCTGCGGCACCAGTTCGAAGGCCTGCGCGGTGTAGCCCACGTCGCTGGTGGGGTTGCGCATCCACTCAGCGAAATTGACCACCGCGGCCTGGACGACGAGTTGCACGCTGGCGCGCTGCGAGGCCTCCAGGTCGGCGAAGAACGGCAGCCGCTGCCCCATGATTTGGACGGCTTCGGTCGCCAGTCGGCCGGAGGAGCCCTTGAGTCGGCGCAGCGTGGAGTCCGGGACGTCGGCCAGCAGATCCAGTGGCGAGCGCGGCGACTCCGGTCGCGCGTTGTCCATCATGGCTAAAAGCTACGCCACTTTTTGGCGCGGTTCGACAAGTGACTGCCTCCGGCATTCGCAGTCGGCGTTGAGTGAGGAGCCTTGCAGACCTCTACTCGCACTTTGTCTGCAAGGCTCCTCACTCGACGAGGTCGTCGCCTACGCGACTCCGGGCGTGCTGTCGTCGCCTACGCGACTCCGGGCGTGCTGTCGTCGCCTACGCGACTCCGGGGTCCGAAGTCTGTTCCGGGGCGGCCATCACGTCGTCGATGCGGTACTCGCGGGCAGCGGCGACGGCGACCGACGGGTCGATCTCGCCGTCGCGGGCCAGCGCCTCCAGCACCGCCACCACCACTGATTCGGCATCGGTGTTGAAGTAGCGGCGGGCAGCGGGACGGGTGTCGGAGAACCCGAACCCGTCGGTGCCCAGGGTGACGTAGGAGTTGGGCACCCACTGGCGAATCTGCTCTGGGACGGCACGCATCCAGTCCGACACCGCGACCACCGGCCCCGCCGTCTTGGTGAGCATCTCGGTGACGAAGGGCGTCGGCGCCGGGCGGTCCGGATGGCGCAGCAGTGCCTTCTCGACCGCCAGACCGTCGCGATGCAGTTCGTTCCAGCTGGTCACCGACCAGACATCGGCGGCGACGTCCCAACGCTCGGCCAGCATCTCGGCGGCCCGCAGGGCGTCGGGCATCGCCACCCCGGAGGCCAGGATCTGGGCGGTGCTGCTGCGCTGCGCGGCGGCCGCCCGGTAGCGGTACATCCCGCGCAGCAGATGATCCACGTCGAGGTTCTCGGGCTCGGCGGGCTGGGCGTAGGGCTCGTTGTAGATGGTGATGTAGAAGTACACGTTCTCCGGGTTCTCGCCGAACATCCGCGCCAGCCCGCTTTCGATGATGTAGGCGAGCTCATAGGCGAAGGCCGGGTCGTAGGCCACCACCGCGGGGTTGGTCGAGGCCAGCAGTAACGAGTGGCCGTCGGCGTGCTGCAGCCCCTCGCCGGTCAGGGTGGTCCGCCCCGCCGTGGCACCCAGGACGAAACCGCGGGCCATCTGGTCGGCGGCGGCCCAGAAGCTATCGCCGGTGCGCTGGAAGCCGAACATCGAAGCGAACACGTAGACCGGGATCAAGGGCTCGCCGTGCGTGGCGTAGGCCGTGCCCGCAGCGGTGAAGGCCGCCACCGAACCGGCTTCGTTGATGCCCGCGTGCACGATCTGGCCCGCCGGCGATTCTTTGTACGCCAAGACCAAATCACGGTCGACGGACAAGTAGTT
>SYAB01000075.1 GCA_005787665.1 Actinomycetota bacterium | reverse complement strand
GCTCGACGGTCTCGACGGCGCGGTCGACCCCCGCGCAGTAACCCCGCGGTTCGGCCAGCAGCACCCGCTTGCCCTCGTGACGCGCTGCCGGGCCGGTGATCCCCGGAATCCCCATGTTGACGGTTGGCGGCATGGAATCAGCCTACGTTCTCCCCGGCGCACACGGGCCCGCCGTACGCTGTGCGCATGGCAACAGCTCCCTACGGGATTCGTCTGCTGGTCGGTGCCGCCGTGACCGCCATCGAGGAGACCCGGCGCCTGCCGCAGACCATCATCATGTACCCGATGACGGTGGCCAGCACGCTGGCGCAGATCGTGATGAAGATGCAGCAGGACCTGGCTGACCTGGCGATCAGGGGTGACGCCGCCCTGGAGAGCATCTTCCCGCCCAAGGATGAGAAGCCGGACTGGGCGACCTTCGACGAGGACCTGCCCGAACAGGACCGCCCCCCGGCCAATGGCCAGCGCCAGACCGAGGGTCGATTCGCGCTCTACTCGGTGACCGAGCCGGTCGGCGACCGGCGGGCGAACCCGGCGAAGGCCCGGTCCGCCCGCAATCCCGCCCCGAAGGACTCCTCGAGGGCCTCCTCAGCACCGAAAGTCGCCGTCGAGGCGCCGCCCATCGCCGTGGAACTCGATTACGAGACGCTGACGCTGGCACAGTTGCGGGCCCGGATGACCTCGCTGTCGGTGGCCGACCTGCGGGCCCTGCTGGCCTACGAGGAGTCCGGCAAGGCGCGCGCCCCGTTCCAGACGCTGCTCGCCAACAGGATCACCCGCGCGACCGCCAAGTGAGCGACGCGCCCGACGGCACCGCGGATCACCCCTTCCCGGTCCGCGCGGTCGCCATCCGGGTGGCGCGCTGGATCGACCGGCTCGGCGCGGTGTGGGTCGAGGGCCAGCTCACCGAGATCAAGATCCGCAATGCGACGGCCTTCATGGTGCTGCGTGACCCGGCCGCGGACATGTCGCTCAGCGTCAGCTGCGGCGCCGAACTGGTGCGGGCGGCCCCGGTCCGGATCACCGAGGGCACCCAGGTCGTGGTGTGCGGGCGGCCGCAGTTCTACACCGGCCGCGGCACCTTCTCCCTGCGGATCAGCCAGATCCGTGCGGTCGGGTTGGGTGAGCTGTTGGAACGGATCGAGCGGCTGCGCAAGCTCCTCGATGCCGAGGGCCTTTTCGACCCCCGCCTCAAGCGGCCGCTGCCGTTTCTGCCGAACCTGATCGGCCTGATCACCGGGCGGGGTGGCGCCGCCGAGCACGACGTGACGACGGTGGCCGCGGCGCGCTGGCCCGCAGTGCGCTTCGCGATCCGCAACACGGCGGTACAGGGCCCGACCGCAGTGGCCCAGATCGTCGAGGCGCTGCGCGACCTCGACGGCGACCCCGAGGTGGACGTCATCGTGATCGCCCGCGGCGGAGGAAGCACCGAGGACCTGCTGCCCTTCTACGACGAGACGCTGTGCCGGGCGATCGCCGCCTGCCGCACCCCGGTGATCAGCGCCGTCGGCCACGAACCGGACAACCCCCTGTGCGATCTGGTCGCCGACGTCCGGGCGGCCACCCCGACCGACGCCGCCAAACGGGTGGTGCCCGATACCGCCGCAGAGCTCGCTCGAATCGCCGAACTGCGCCACCGCGCCGCCCGGGCGTTGCGCGGCTGGGTGGCCCGCGAACGCAAGGACATCACCGGGCTGCGTCACCGTCCGGTGCTCGCCGATCCGCTGCGCCTAGTCGGCGACCGGGCCGCCGAGGTGCACCGCGCGCGGGCCGCGATGCGCCGCGAGGTCCGCCGACTGGTGGCCGCCGAGTCCGACCGGGTCGGGCACCTGGGTGCCCGGGTGTCGACGTTGGGGCCTGCCGCCACGCTTGCGCGCGGGTACGCGGTCGTGCAGAGCCTGAGCGGGCCGGCAGCGGTACTGCACTCGAGTGCCGACGCGCCCGCGGGCACACCGCTGCGGATCAGACTCGCCGACGGCGCGATCGGCGCCGTCAGCACCGGACGGGAGGAAACGGAACCATGACCGATAACGCCACACCGGTGAGCGAGCTGAACTACGAGCAGAGCCGCGACCAACTCGCCGAGGTGGTCCGACTGCTCGAGCAGGGCGGACTGGATCTCGACGCATCGTTGACGCTGTGGGAACGCGGCGAGGCGCTGGCCAGGCGGTGCGAGGAACACCTCGCCGGCGCACAGGCGCGGATCGAAGCCGTCCTGGCCGCCTCCCCCGACACCGCGGAGTAGCCGCCCGCTGTCCTCGAAAACGAGGACAGGGATTTGGTCAACCGCAAGGGTCGGCTGGCCGACTGACCGCCGACCCGTCGTCCCGCATCGTTGGTTGCAGACCCGGAACACCCTCCGGAACGACCACGGTAAAGGACGAAACATCATGGCCCGCAACTCCATCAACCGCTTCACCCGCTACACCGCCGGTGCCCTGGTGGCCGCCGGACTCGCTCTGGGCGGCGCGCTGGGAACCGCCGGCGTGGGCCAGGCCGACCCCGGCCAGATCACCCACGAGGACATCCGGCCCAACCCCCGAACCGAGGACCGCGCACCGATCAGCAACTCCTCCCACCTCACCCGCTCAGCCCAGGAGAAGGCCAGGAACCTGCAGCAGCCCAACCCGCCGTTGTGGAACCTCGACAACCAGGCGATCCTGGACTGACAGCGCGGTCCACCAATGTCCGGCCCCCGGGTCGGGCAGGATGGGAACGGCGGGGCGAAAGGGGGTCATCGGTGTCCGACGCGGTGCTGGTGACGGGAGCCTTCGGACTGGTCGGGACGGCCGCCGCCAGGCACCTGGCGCGACTGGGCCGCCGGGTCGTCGCCACCGATCTGGGCACGGCGGGCAACCGGTCGGCGGCGACGTCCCTGCCGCCCGGCGTCACCGCCCACTGGGCCGATCTCACCGACCGCGCTCAGGTCACCGCGCTACTGAACGACGTTGAGCCCGCGGCCGTCATCCATCTCGCTGCCGTCATTCCGCCGGCGTGCTACGCGGCACCGGCACTGGCCCGGCGGGTCAATGTCGATGCCACCGCCAATCTGGTGAATTCCGCTGCCGCGCTGAGTTATCCACCCCGCTTTGTGCTGGCCTCCAGCATCGCGGTGTACGGGCCCCGCAATCCGCACCGAGTCGTCGGGGTGCTCACCGCCGCAACCCCGGTGCGGCCCTACGACGTCTACGGGCAGCACAAGGTGGAGGCCGAG
>SYAB01000001.1 GCA_005787665.1 Actinomycetota bacterium | reverse complement strand
GACCACTTCTACGGCAATCTGGTCGGCGAAGTCGACTACTTCACCAAGGAACGCGGCGGCATCGTCGACTGGCAGCGTGACGGGGTGTTCCTGCGCGAAGACGGGTACTACACGACCCTGATCGGCAACGAGGCCGTCGCCACGATCGAGAGGCACGACCCGGCAAACCCCCTGTTCCTCTACGTCGCGTCGTTGGCCCCGCATTCTCCGCTGGAGGCGCCGCAGGCCGATATCGACGCCTACGCTTCGGTGTTCGACGACGCCGAGAAGCGCGCCTACGCGGCGATGATCTCGCTCGTCGACGTCCAGGTCGGGCGGATCGTCGCCGCCCTGCAGGACAAAGGCATGCGCGAGAACACCCTGATCCTCTTCACCACGGACAACGGCGGGCTCACGAACATGAAGGTGCGAGCGCCCGGTGGTAAACCGGCGGTGCAACCGCCGGCATCGAACGGTGAGTTTCGCGACGGCACAGGCAGCCTGTACGAAGGCGGCGTCCGGGTGCCCGCCATCGTGAACTGGCCTGCTGTGATCGCACCGTCGGAGTCGGACGAAATCCTGCATCACGTCGACATCATGCCGACGTTGTTGGCCCTCGCCGGTGCGCAGGGCAGCCCGGACCATCCCTTCGACGGGCGGGACGCCTGGGACACCCTGGCAGCGGGGTCCGCATCGCCGCACGACGAGATCCTGATCAATGTCGAGAGCTATCGCGGGTCGATCCGGCGAGGCCGGTGGAAACTGGTCAAGGTGGCGCTGTTGCCCGGCAAGACCGAACTCTTCGACCTCGTCGAGGACCCCGGCGAGAAGACCGATGTGGCGGAACGGTTCCCGGACATCGTGCGCGACCTGGAGGCCCGACTCATCTCCTATGCCAGCGAGCAGAAGCCCAGCCAGTGGCTGCTGGCCCAGCCCTCCTTCGCCGGGCCGCAGGGCGTGACGGTCTTCGATCCGGGCTACGACTTCGACGACGGCGGCCTGCCCACGGAGAAGCCGGTCTTGCCGCCCGGTTAGTACTCGGGGCGTCTCAGCGCGGCACGTGGAACGACTTCAGCCGCGCGCCCTCGGGTTCGAGGTCGGTCCAGTGGCCCGAGACCCGCAGCACGGCGATCCCCGACGTCGGGAACTTCATCCGGATCAGCTCGGCGGGCTCAGGGTCGCTTCCCGGGCCGGCCAGTCCGAGTGCCACCTGGCTGACGGTGGGCTCGTGGCCGACGACCATCAGCACACCGACGTCGTCGCCGACCCTGTTGATCTCGGCGATCATCGTTCCCGGGCCGGCCCCGTAGAGTTCGTCCAGGTAGCTCACCGGCGCGTCGATGCCGGTACGGGCGAGGGTCTGCCGGGTTCGGGTCGCTGACGAGCACAACACGGCACCGATCGGCGGAAGGTTGTCCCGCAGCCAGTCGCCTGCCAGAGCGGCCTCCCGGAGCCCGCGATCGGCCAGTGGGCGCTCATGGTCGGCCACGCCGTCGGGATAGTCGGACTTTGCGTGCCGCATCAGCACCAGAGTTCTCACCCGCCCCAGGCTAGGGCACATGCCGGGCGAGGTCCCCGAACTTGTCAGACCGCCGCCATAAACTCGCGCCGAGCACTCGGAAAGACAGCGAAAGGAACGACGGGGGAATGAAGTTCCTGCACACCGCGGACTGGCAGTTGGGCATGACCCGCAAGTTCCTGGGAGAGGATGCCCAGGCCCGCTACTCGGCCGCCCGGCGCGACGCGGTCGCCGCCCTGGGGCCACTGGCCCACGACACCGGTGCCGAGTTCGTCGTGGTCTCCGGTGACATCTTCGACGACAACCTGTTGGCGCCGCAGGTCATCAGCCAGTCCCTGGAGGCGATCCGCGCGATCGGCGTCCCGGTGTACCTGCTGCCCGGTAACCACGACCCACTCGACGCCTCCTCGGTCTACACCAGCGCGCTGTTCGCCCGGGAATGCCCCGACAACGTCACGGTGCTCGACCGGGCCGGCGGTTGGGAGGTACGCCCGGGTCTGCAGATCATCGCGGCGCCGTGGCGGTCCAAGCGGCCCACCGTCGACCTGACCGCCGAGGTGCTGACCGGATTGCCGGCCGACGGCACCGCGCGGATTCTGGTGGCGCATGGCGCTGTCGACTCGCTCGACCCCGATCGCGACAATCCGGCCCACATCGGGATGGGCGGTCTCACCGAGGCGATCGACCGCTCCGCGCTGCACTATGTGGCGTTGGGGGACAAGCATTCCCGCACCAGGGTAGGGGACCGGGTGTGGTACTCGGGGGCCCCGGAGGTCACCAATTATGACCACCGGGAGGCCGACCCCGGCCACGTGCTGGTGGTCGACATCGACCTGGACGACCCGACGCACCCGGTGGCCGTCGAGGCGCACACCGTGGGAACGTGGCGGTTCCTCACGCTGCACCGCGAGGTCAACAACTCCCGCGATATCGCCGATCTCGACCTCAATCTGGACCAATTGACCGACAAGGACCGCACGGTCGTGCAACTCGGCCTCGTCGGCACGCTGACCATCACCGACCGCGCGGCCCTGGATGCCTGCCTGGACACCTACTCCCGGCGGTTCGCCGCGCTGAGCACCTGGGAGCGCCACACCCAACTGGCGGTCATGCCAGCCGACGCCGAGTTCGACGATCTCGGCATCGGCGGGTTCGCCACCGACGCGGTCACCGAACTGCTGGACTGCGCCCGTTCCGGCGGAGCCGACGCCGACGCCGCCCGTGGTGCGCTGGCGTTGCTGCTCCGACTCAACGAGGGGAGTGCCGCATGATCCTGCACCGGTTGCGGCTGAACAACTTCCGGGGAGTTGCCGACCGCGAGCTCACCTTCCCCGACCGCGGCGTGGTCGTGGTGTGCGGACCCAACGAGATCGGGAAGTCCTCGATGCTCGAGGCGCTCGACCTGCTGCTGGGCTACAAGGACCGTTCCACCCATCGGGACGTCAAGCAGGTCAAGCCCACCCACGCCGATGTCGGTGCGCAGGTCGAGGCGGAGATCAGCACCGGGCACTACCGATTCGTCTACCGCAAGCGCTTCCACAAGAAGCAGATGACCGAACTCGAGGTCATCGCGCCCAAACGTGAGCAGTTCACCGGCGACGAAGCCCACGAGCGGGTCGAGGCCATCCTGCGCGAGACGCTGGACACCAAGCTCTGGGATGCCCAGCGGGT
>SYAB01000074.1 GCA_005787665.1 Actinomycetota bacterium | reverse complement strand
GCTGGACACGGTGCCGGAGATGCGCGGGGTCCTCACCCTGTTCGAGGGCGTAGCCACCGGCGCGGCCGATGGCTACGCCCGGATGTCCGGCGATCCGGCCGCGGTGCTGCTGCACCTCGGGCCTGGACTGGGTAACGGACTGGCCAACCTGCACAACGCCCGGCGCGCCCGGGTGCCGATGCTGGTGGTGGTCGGGGACCATGCGACGTATCACAAGCGCTTCGATGCCCCCCTCGAGTCGGATATCGACTCCGTCGCCGGAACCGTCTCGGGGTGGGTGCGCCGCACGGCGAGCCCTGCGGAGGTCTGCGCCGATACCGCCGACGCGGTCGGCTTCGCGCGGACCGAGCAGCGGATCGCCACGCTCATCCTGCCGGCCGACGTCTCGTGGTCAGAGGGTGCCACCCCGGCCGAATCGTCTTCCGCCGTGGTGGAATCGCCTGCCGCCCAGCCGGATCGCCCGGGATCAGCTGCCGCGGCCGATGTCGAGGAGGTGCTGCGCTCGGGGGAGCAGGTCGCGATTCTCATCGGCGGTGACGCAACCCGGGCGCCGGGTCTGACTGCCGCCGCGCGTCTGGCGGAACGCTTCGGAGCCCGGCTGTTCTGCGAGACCTTCCCGGCCCGCTTGGAGCGCGGTGCCGGAATCCCCGCGGCTGAGCGGATCGCCTATTTCGGGGAGGCCGCCGCCGCGCAACTCACCGGCGTCCGAAGGTTGATCCTGGCCGGCGCGGCGTCCCCGGTGACGTTCTTCGGGTATCCGGGCAAGCCCAGCGACCTGGTGCCCGAAGGCTGCACGGTGCACACCCTGGCGGGGCCGGTCGGTGCGGTCGGCGCCCTGACCGCGTTGGCCGACGCGCTGGCGCCGAATACCGTTGCCGCAGAGGCGCCGGCGTCCCGTCCGCTGGTGCCGTCCGGTCCGCTGACCGTGCAGAGCGCAGCCGATGTGATCGGTGCGCTGCTGCCGGAGCGCGCGATCGTCGTCGACGAGTCGAACACGTCGGGCTTCCTGCTTCCCCAGGCCACTGCCGGTGCTCCGGCCCACGATTGGTTGACGTTGACCGGCGGTGCGATCGGCTACGCCCTTCCGGTGGCGCTGGGTGCGGCCATCGCGGCACCGGAGCGGCCGGTGCTGTGCCTGGAATCCGACGGATCGGCGATGTACACCGTCTCGGCACTGTGGAGCCACGCGCGCGAACGGTCCAACATCACCACCGTGGTGTTCGCCAACCGTGCCTACGACATCCTGCGTATCGAACTGCAGCGGGTCGGTGCTCAGGAATCGGGCCAGCCGACCGGGGCGAAGGCTGAGTCGCTGCTCGATCTAAGCTCTCCCACAATGGATTTCGTCCAGATGGGACACAGCATGGGAGTGCCGTCGAGGCGGGTGACCGATGCGGGGGACTTCGCCGAGGCGCTGCGGTGGGCGTTCAATGAACCCGGGCCCCATCTGATCGAGGCGGTCATGCCGTCGATTGCCGGCCAGATCGGCCCGGCGTAGCATCGGCCCAGCATGTCTGATCTGTTGAACGGCATCCCGCGGGTGAACCCGGCGAGTCCGCCGACCGTCGCACAGCGCGCGGTGGGCCGCGTCCTTGCGACAACAGCGGGGTCTGTCTTCCACCGAAGGGTTTTCGCGCCGCTCGACACACTGCTGATCCGGCTGACCCGTGGGCGACTCCACTCGGCGAAGGGGGCGGTCCCCCTGGTACTGCTGCGCACGATCGGCGCCAAGTCCGGGATTCCGCGCGACGTGATGCTCGCCTACTACACAGATGGCGACGATGTCATTCTGATCGCCTCGAACTATGGCCAGGAAAAGCACCCGAGCTGGTACTACAACCTGCTCAAGAACCCGCGGTGCGAGTTGTTCGCCGACGGACGCGCCGACAGCGGCGGGGCTTTCGTGGCACGGTCCGTCGACGGCGCCGACCACGACAGGCTCTTCGCGTCGATGGAGCGGTACTTCCCCAATTTCACCAACTACGCGTCCACCACCGCCGGCATCCGCACCATCCCGGTGTTGCGCCTCACCCCAGACACCGGCGACATCTGAGGCTCCGGTCAGCGCGGGATCTCGAAGACCGGGTCCGCGCAGTCCAGTGCCTCGGCCGCAAGGTGCCGTTTGAGCACTTTGAACGTCTCGGTCCTGGGCAGGTCAGCCCCGATCCGCACGAATGACGGCCACTGCTTGGTCCCGAGATCGTCCTGGGCCGCGAGGAAGTCCCGGAAGTCATCCGGGTCGAATGCGGCGCCGGCGACCAGCACCATGGCGGCCATCACGCGGTCGCCGACGACCGGGTCCGGAATCCCGTACACCGCAACCTCATTGATGTCCGGGTGGCGCATCAGCGCCCGCTCGATGGGTGCGGTGCCGAGGTTCTCGCCGTCGACTCGCATCCAGTCGCCGATCCGGCCGGCGAAGAAGACGTACCCCTGATCGTCGCGATAGGCGAGGTCGCCGCTGTGATAGGCGCCGCCGGCCATCCGTTGCGCCTCGGCCGCCGCGTCCTTGTAGTAGCCGCGGAACTGACCCGCACCACTGATGTTCACCAACTCTCCGATCACCCCGGGCGGGCACGGCCGGCCGGTCTCGACGTCCAGGATCTCCAGATCCTCGGTGATGGGACCGAGTGAGCCCTCCGGGGTGTCGGGAGTGCGGCCGATGGACACCCCGCCCTCGCTGGAACCGAAGCCGTCGACGACGGTGACGCCGAACCGGGCGGCGAAGCGGCCGATGTCGCGAGGTGCGGCCTCGTTGCCGTACATGATTCGCAGTGGGTTGTCGGCGTCGTCCGGCTGAGGCGGTGTGGCCAGGATGTAGGACATCGGCTTGCCGACGTAGTTCGCGTAGGTGGCGCCGAAGCGGCGGACATCCGGCATGAACCCCGACGCGGAGAACTTGCGCCGCAACGCGAGGGAGGCACCCGCCGCGAGGGCGGGCGCCCAGCCCGCCATGACCGCGTTGGAGTGGAAGAGCGGCATCGAGACGTAGCAGGTGTCCGAGGGGCCGAGGTCGAAACGCTGGGCGAGCATGACACCCGGGCCGGCCACCTTCTCGTGCGTACAGCGCACGGCCTTCGGTTCGCCGCTGGTCCCCGAGGTGAAGATCAGCATGAAGAGATCCTCGGCAGTGGTGTCGGCGAAGGTGACCGGGGAGCCGCCGAACCGGGCCAGTTCCTCACGCCAGGCCGGCGAGGTCACGTCGATCACCGCCGGGCCGCCCGCATCCAGCCCGACCGGATCGGTGTCGGTGAACACCACCTGGCAGTCGGCGTGTGCGATATCGCGGATCAGGGCGGGTCCGCGACGGTTCGGGTTCAGCCCGACCGCGACCGTTCCGCTCAGGGCGGCCGCCACCAGCAGTGCGGAGAACAGCGGGGTGTTGCCCAGCAGCACACCGAAATGCGGCGGCCGGCCCGGGTCGAGCCGGGCACGCAGCAGGGCAGCGAGATCCGCACCCAACCCGATGTGCCGGCGCCAGGTCGCGTGCGAGCCGTCATCGCCGTACACGGCGCGATCATCGACCTCGGCCAGCGGCTCGAGGAGTCGCGTGACGGTGAGGATCACTAGGCGGGCGTGTCGGCCAGCTCCCGGCCGATGAGCCGCAGCGCGGATGTGGCCCCGCCGAGGGCGAATTCGGTCTGCTTTGCCGCGAGGAAATACCGGTGGACCGGGTGATCCATGTCGATGCCGACGCCGCCATGCACGTGGACGGTGGTGTGTGCGACCCGGTGGCCCGCCTCGGCGGCCCAGAACGCGGCAGTGGCGACTTCGAGGTCGGCCGGAAGGTGCTCCGACAACCGCCACGACGCTTGCTCGACCGTCAGCCGGAGACCTTTGATGTCGATGTATCCGTCGGCGAGCCGTTGTGCGACGGCTTGGAAGCTGCCGATCGGCCGGTCGAACTGCTCGCGGGTGCGGGCGTAGTCGGCGGTCAGCTCCAGGGCGCGTTCGAGCACTCCGAGTTGGAACGCGGCCAGTCCGACGGCTCGCGTGGTGGCCAGCCAGGTCACGGTGTCCTCATCCCCGACAACCTGATCCGGTGTCACCTGGACCCCGGCCAACTCCAGCTCGGCGGAACTGTTCAGGCCGGTGGTCTGCAGTGCGACGACCGAGACCCCGCTCTGATCGGCGTGAACCAGGAAAACCTTGGTGCCGGAATCGGTTTCGGCCGGAACCAGGAAGGCGTCGGCGATCGGGCCGAACGGGACCTGGGTGCGGTTTCCGGTAAGCCGGTAGCCGTCGGCGTCGGCGGTGGCGTGTACCGGCCCCTGTCCAAGTTCGCCGTCGAGGGCGACAGTCAGTATCGTGCGGCCGGCGACCGCGGCCCGAGCGAGGTCACCGTGGGGGCCATCGGCGCGGTCCAGCGCACCGGCGCCCAGCACGACGGATTCCAGATAGGGCACCGCGGCGAGTTGACGTCCCAGCGCGGTGAGGATGGCGGTCTGTTCCAGAACTCCGTACCCCCCGCCATCGGCGGACTCCGGAGCCGCGGTACTCAGGATGTCGGACTCGGCGAGCTTGCGCCACAGGACATCGTCGAAACGCTGATCGAGCCCGTCCAGTTGACGCTGATGCTGCGGCGTGCACACCGTATCGACGATGGTCCCGACCAATCCCGAAAGATCCTGGGCGGCTTCAGTTCGTGTGAAGTCCATCGGAAACCTTCTCTCTCACCGATTCCTGGGCAGGCCGAGGGCCACCATGCCGATGATGTCGCGCTGGACCTCGTTGGTACCACCGCCGAAGGTGAGGATCAGTGAGGAACGGTGCATCCGCTCCACCCTTCCCCGCAGCAACGCGCCGGGGGAGTCCTGGCGCAGCGTCGCCGACGGGCCGAGGATCTCCATCAGCAGCCGGTAGGCCTCGGTGGCGAACTCGGTGCCGAAGACCTTGGCCGCCGACGCATCCGCCGGCGAGGGCGCGGCATCAGCCGACGACGCCAGCTCCCAGTTGATCAACTTGAGGTACTCCGCCTTGGCGTGCACCCGGGCCAGATTCAGCTGCACCCACTCGGAATCGATCAGCCGTGCGCCGCGGGCGTCCTTGGTGTTCTGGGCCCACTCGCGAACCTGGGTCAGCGCGGTGAAGATCGGCTGCGCGGAGACCAGGGCGACCCGTTCGTGGTTGAGCTGGTTGGTCACCAGCTTCCAGCCGGCGTTCTCCTCGCCGACCCGGTTGCCGACGGGCACCCGGACGTCGGAGTAGTAGGTGGCGCTGGTGCCGGCGCCGGCCATGGTATGAACCGGGGTCCAGGAGAACCCCTCGGTGTTGGTGGGCACGATCAGCACCGAGATACCCCGGTGCTTCTTGGCTTCGGTGTTGGTACGCACCGCAAGCCAGACATAGTCGGCGTATTGGATCAGGCTGGTCCACATCTTCTGCCCGTTGACCACGTAGTCCTCGCCGTCGCGGACCGCCGCGGTGCGCAGCGCAGCCAGGTCGGTTCCCGCGCCGGGCTCGGAATAGCCGATCGAGAAGTGGATATCGCCCCGTGCGATACCGGGCAGGTAGAACTTCTTCTGCTCCTCGGTGCCGAAGGCCATGATCGTCGGCGCCACGCTGTTGATGGTCAGGAACGGGACCGGGGCGCCGGCGATGGCCGCCTCATCGGTGAAGATCAGCTGATCCATGGTCGAACGGGCCTGCCCGCCGTACTCCGTCGGCCATCCCAAGGCCAGCCAGCCGTCCCGTCCCATCTGCGCGACGGTCTCCCGATAGATGTTTCCGGTGCCGTACTCGCCGCCGGTGGCCATCAGGGCCTCGGCGCGTTCGGGTGTCATCAACTGGGAGAAGTAGGCGCGCAACTCGCGCCGCAGTTCCTCTTGTTCCGGGGTGTAACTGATCCGCATCGCCCGTGGCCTCCGGGTTGGGGTGGGGTCTTGGCGACCCGCCGACTGAAGTTGTTGTAACACGTTCTAGTCTGGGAATCCAGCAGGGGTAATGACCGGCTACTGACGTCACGGGTCGTATGGTGGCGTTGACGCATTCAAGGAGGAGTCATGCGAGTCGAAGTGGACCTCGACCGGTGTGAGGGAAATGCCATCTGCGTGGGAATCGCGCCCGATTTGTTCGAACTCGACGCCGACGACTACGTCATGGTGACCCAGGATCCGATTCCCGCCGACCGGGAGGCGGCCGCCGAGCAGGCCATCGCCGAATGCCCGCGGGCAGCGCTCACCCGCCGCGACTAGAGGTATTCACATTGGCCACCTCTGAGACACCCCTCGACCTTTCCCGGCGGGTCGCCGTCGTGACCGGGGCGGCGGCCGGTCTGGGCCGCGCCGAGGCGATCGGACTGGCGCGCTCCGGTGCGGCCGTCGTGGTCAACGACATGCCCCAGGCGCTGGACGCCTCCGACGTCCTCGACGAGATCGCGGCGGCCGGCACCACAGCGGTTGCGGTCGCCGGTGATATCAGCCAGCGCTCCACCGCCGACGAGCTCGTCGAGTGCGCCGAGCGCCTGGGCGGATTGGACATCGTCG
The DNA here is from genome assembly GCA_005787665.1 of Actinomycetota bacterium. The sequence goes on along the minus strand of SYAB01000074.1, from coordinate 5,143 downwards.
TCAACAACGCCGGCATCACCCGAGACCGGATGCTGTTCAACATGACCGACGAGGACTGGGACGCCGTCATCGCCGTCCACCTGCGCGGGCATTTCCTGCTGACCCGTAACGCAGCGACCTACTGGCGGAACAAGGCCAAGGACAGCGGCGGCCCGGTGTACGGCAGGATCATCAACACCTCATCGGAGGCGGGCCTGTCCGGCCCGGCAGGTCAGGCCAACTATGGCGCGGCCAAAGCCGGCATCACCGCGCTCACGATGACCGCCGCCAAGGCCCTGGGCCGCTTCGGCGTGCGGGCCAATGCCATCTGCCCGCGGGCGCGCACCGCGATGACCGCCGACGTGTTCGGCGAGGCGCCCGCCCTGGATGACGGACAGATCGATCCGCTCTCGCCCGAGCACGTCGTCAGCCTGGTCCGATTCCTGGCCTCACCGGCCGCCGAGGGAGTCAACGGGCAGGTGTTCATCGTCTACGGCCCGACCGTGACTCTGGTCGCCGCACCCACCGCAGAGCACCGCTTCCACGCCGACGCCGGGGCCTGGGATCCGGCGGCATTGGGCATGGCGATGCGCGACTATTTCGCCGACCGTGACCCGGAGCGCACCTTCGGCGTCATCGGCCTCATGGGGGACTGACCCAGGGGACTGACCCAGGGGATTGACCCAGGGGATTGACCCGGGCGCCCGTCTGTTCAGGTGTGCGGCGTGGTGTGGGCGAGCGCGTCGAGGAAGGCCCGTGCCCAGCCGTCCACATCGTGGGTCAGCACCTGGCGGCGCATCGCCCGCATCCGCCGGCGGCCTTCCTCGGGTGTCTGGTGCAGCGCTGCCTCGATCGCATCCTTGACCCCTTCAAGGTCATGCGGGTTGGTGAGGTAGGCCTGGCGCAATTCGGCTGCCGCGCCGGTGAATTCGCTGAGCACCAGGGCGCCGCCCAGATCGCTGCGGCAGGCCACGTACTCCTTGGCGACGAGGTTCATACCGTCCCGGAGCGGAGTGACCAGCATGACGTCGGCGGCGACGAAGAAGGCGATCAGCTCGTCGCGGGGAATCGGCCGGTGTAGGTAGTGCACCACCGGGTGGCCCACCTCGCCATATTCGCCGTTGATGTGGCCGACCCGCTGTTCGATCTCGTTGCGCAGGATCCGGTAACTGTCCACGCGTTCCCGGCTCGGCGTGGCCAACTGCACCAGGACGGTGTCGTCGCCCTTGACCCGGCCCTCCTCGAGCAACTCCGAGAAAGCCTTGAGCCGGACGTCGATGCCCTTGGTGTAGTCCAGCCGGTCCACCCCCAGCAGAATCCTGCGGGGACTGCCCAACTCGGCGCGAATCTGCTTTGCCCGTCGGCGGATGTCGCGGTTGCGGGCCGTTCTGTCGAGATCTGCGGAGTCGATGGAGATCGGGAACGCGCCGACTTTGACCGTGCGCCCATCCAGTCGGACCTCCCCGAGGCGGGACCGGACGCCCACCGAGGCGCGGGTGGCGTCGGCGCCGGCCAGTTGCCGGGAGAGGAAGAGGAAGTTCTGCGCGCCGCCGGCGAGATGGAAGCCGACCAGATCCGCTCCGAGTAACCCGTCGATGATCTCCGCACGCCAGGGCAGCTGCATGAAGAGCTCGACGGGCGGGAACGGGATGTGCATGAAGAACCCGATGGTCAGATCGGGCCGCAGGTTGCGCAGCATCTTCGGGACAAGCTGCAACTGGTAGTCCTGCACCCACACCGTCGCCCCGGGCGCGGCGGCTCGGGATGCTGCCTCGGCGAACCGGCGGTTCACATCGACGTAGCGGTCCCACCATTCCCGATGGTAGAGCGGTTTGACGATCACGTCGTGATAGAGCGGCCACAGGGTGGCGTTGGAGAAGCCTTCGTAATAATCGGCGACATCGTCCGCGCTCAATCGGACGGGATTGAGCTGAAGATCGTCCTCGACGATCGGATCCTCAGGGCCGTCGACGACCCCGGGCCAGCCGATCCACGCCCCCCGATTACGCCTGAGCAATGGCTCCAGCGCCGTGACCAGACCGCCGGGACTGCGCTTCCAGGCGAGAGTGCCGTCGGATTGGCGCTCCATGTCGATGGGCAGCCGGTTGGCCACAACGACGAAGTCGGAGTCGCCGGAACGTTCGCCGGTTCCGGCTTCTCCGTGCGACATCTAGGCCTCGAGCTTGGCGGGTCCAATGCCGAGCATTGACAGAAACACCCGGCACTCGTCGGCGTCGGTGGCGTAGGCCGCCACCACGCGCCGGGCTTGGCGCGCCGTACTGTCGGCGAGCGGTTCGACCTCGCCGATCTCCGCGGGTTCAGATTTTGCAGGCATCGCTCAACCTTAGGGCAGGTGGCACAGTGTCGCGCACGGTGTCGGGCTAGCCGGTGGGGTTGGCGGCGGTCGCGTTATGCGGGAAACCACCGGTCGTGACGTTCGGGACCTGGCCACCGCCGCCCTGGCTCTGTTGCAGGCCGATGCACAGACCGGTGTTCTGACCGTTGCAGGGGATCCCGTTCACCTCGGGCAGGCGGCCGACTTCGCCGGACTGTGACGAGGTGACCCCTCCGGGCCGCACACCGGTGATCCCGGGATCCACCGGGTTGAAGGTGGGGAGGACCTGGTCAGTGTTCGGCCGGCAGGCACCGCTGCTCGGGTCGACGGTCTCGTTGGGCGGGCATTCCGCGAGCGCCGGCGCAGGCGGGCCGGCCGGCGTGGCCGCCGCGATCAGGAGGGGCGCGGCCACGGCGGCAACGGCGAAACCGCCGGCCAGCAGCAGACGGTGCGCGCAGGTCGTGTGAGCAGCCATGGGGTGCAGCTTTCTGTGGTCGGGTTTGCCCCCTCGACGGGTGCAGCAGTACTTGTGAATTCGCCGCAACCAACGGGGGTGTTACAGCCAATACTAGTGTGAGTCCGGCGACGCTCGCCCGGGCTCGATTGAGAGGACTCCACGGCTATGCAACTCTCGTTCTCCGACCGGACGTACCTGGTGACCGGCGGCGGAAGCGGAATCGGGATGGGAGTTGCCGCCGGGCTCGCCCGCTCCGGTGCGAACGTGGTGATCGTCGGCCGAAACGCCGAGCGGCTCACGGCGGCGGCGCAACAGCTGGATACCGAGGCCGACGGCCGGGTCCGCCCGCATCCCGCGGACGTCACCGACGAGGAGCAGGTCGCCGAGGCCGTCGGCGAGGCCACCGGCTGGGGGGGCCGGCTGCATGGCGTCGTGCACTGCGCGGGGGGTTCGGAAACCATCGGCCCGGTCACCCAGATCGACTCGGAAGCGTGGCGGCGCACCGTCGACCTGAACGTCAACGGCACGATGTATGTGCTCAAGCACTCGTGCCGGGAGATGGTCCGGGCGGGTGGCGGCTCCTTCGTGGGCATCTCCTCGATCGCGGCCAGCAACGTGCATCGCTGGTTCGGCGCCTACGGGGTCACCAAATCGGCGCTGGACCACCTGATGATGCTGGCCGCCGATGAGCTGGGTCCGTCCTGGGTCCGGGTCAACGGCATCCGGCCCGGCCTGATCCGCACCGATCTCGTGCAGGTGATCCTGGACTCCCCGCAGGTCGCCGAGGACTACCGGCAGTGCACCCCGCTCCCCCGGGTCGGGGAGGTCACCGACGTCGCGAACCTGGCGATGTTCCTGCTCAGCGACGCTGCCAGTTGGATCACCGGCCAGATCGTCAACGTCGACGGCGGCCACGGGTTGCGGCGTGGGCCGGACATGTCGGCGATGCTGGAGCCGGTCTTCGGCTCCGACGGTCTGCGCGGCGTCGTCTGAGCAGCCCGATGCGCCCCGAACGCCAGGATCCCGGACCCGGCCAGGAATCGGTGTGGGATTACCCGCGTCCACCGCGAGTCGAGCGCTTCGACGCACCGATCACCGTCGAACTCGGCGGCGAGGTGATCGCCCGCACCGATCACGCCTGGCGGGTCCTGGAAACCAGCCACCCGCCCACCTATTACCTGCCGCGCACCGCGTTCCGGCCCGGGGTGCTCCGGGAAGCCCCCGGTGCGTCATGGTGCGAATGGAAGGGCCAGGCCCGCTACTTCGACCTGGTGACCGATGCCGCGGTGGCCGCCAAGGCCGCCTGGACCTACCCCGACCCGACGGCGGGGTTCGCGCCGATCGCCGGCGCCGTCGCCGTGATGGCGGGATCGGTGGACCGCTGCACGGTCGACGGGGAGACCGTGGTGCCCCAACCGGGCGGGTTCTACGGCGGCTGGATCACCAGCCGGGTCGTCGGCCCGTTCAAGGGCGGCCCGGGCACCATGGGGTGGTGACGGTCGTGGGCGAAACACGGCCGAAACATCACTGCCGCGGTTCTGAAACACCGCGCCGACATTCTCTTCGACGACCGTCGAAGGGTTCCCGACATTGGACATCGATCCCGCAGCCACCGCCTGGCTGCTGACCAGCACGGCCCTGGTGTTGCTGATGACGCCGGGCCTGGCCATCTTCTACGGCGGCATGGTGCGTACCACCGGCGTGCTCAACATGATCATGATGAGCTTCATCTCCATTCCGCTGGTGACGGTCGCCTGGCTGCTGATCGGCTACAGCATCGCGTTCTCCGACGGGTCGAGCGGCGGCCTGTTCGGCGGCCTGTCCTATGCCGGGATGCGGGGTATCGGCCCGGACACCGCGCACGGTGCGGTACCCGAACTGCTCTACGTGACCTTTCAACTCAGCTTCGCCATCATCACTGCGGCTCTGGTCAGCGGGGCGATCGCCGATCGTGCCAAATTCGCGGCCTGGATGGTCTTCGTCCCGGTCTGGTCGGTGGTCGTGTATGCCGTGGTCGCGCACTGGGTGTGGGCGCCGGGCGGCTGGCTTTTCAAGATGGGCGTCCTTGATTACGCCGGGGGGCTGGTCGTCGAGATCGTCTCGGGTTCGTCGGCGCTGGCGCTGGCCCTGGTTCTCGGACCGCGGATCGGCTTCAAGGTGGACGCCATGCGCCCGCACAACCTGCCGTTCGTCCTGCTCGGAGTGGGCCTGCTGTGGTTCGGCTGGTTCGGCTTCAACGCGGGATTTCTTCTATAAGCCAAGAAGATGTTAAAATAGTTTCACCCAAAGCTCCTACGCTTACTTATACGTCTACATCTAGTACATCAATTACTTTAACAATTACCGCAGCAAGCTTTAACGATTACCTTTAT
>SYAB01000073.1 GCA_005787665.1 Actinomycetota bacterium | reverse complement strand
GGTTTCATCGGTCAGGCCAACCTGTGGCACGGCCGCCAGACCGGGCGGGCCAACCGCGACTACGTCGAGGTGAGCATCCTCGGTGCCACGCTGCGGGCCCGGCCCGGCGACACCCACATCGAAACCGGCGGCGAGGCGACCGTCATGGTGCGCCCGGAACGGGTGCGCGTATCGGTGGAGCCGCCGAGCGGTGACGTGGCGGCGATCCCCGCCAAGGTCGTCGACCTGACCTTCCAGGGACCCATGCTGCGGCTGTCGCTGACGGCGGCCGACGGCTCGCCGGTGGTCGCGCACGTCGGACCCGAGCAGGACCTGCCCATGCTGCGCCCCGGCGACGACGTGTACGCCGGGTGGGCCACCGACGCCTCCCTGGTGCTGCCGGCCGCCGACATCCCCACCCCCCACGACCTCAAGCCGCTGTAGCACCAGACCACGACGAAAGGCATCCCCATGGCAGATATCGACCCGCGGGTCCTGGCCCGGCTCAACTCCCGCCGGCGGTTCATCGGCGGCGGCGCCGCCGCGGCGGCCGCCCTGGTTCTCGGACCGTCCTTCCTGGCCGCGTGCAGTTCGGACAACAAGTCGGCCGGCACCTCCGAGGCGCCGGCCGCCCCCTCCGACGACGGCAGCCCGGCGTCGGGCAAGCTGCGGATCTCCAACTGGCCGCTGTACATGGCCGACGGCTTCGTCGCGGCCTTCCAGACCGCCTCCGGGCTGGTGGTGGACTACAAGGAGGACTTCAACGACAACGAGGAGTGGTTCGCCAAGAACAAGGAGCCGCTCTCGCGCCGCCAGGACATCGGCGCCGACCTGGTGGTGCCCACCCAGTTCATGGCCGCCCGGCTGGCCGGGCTGGGCTGGCTCAACCCGATCAGCGACAGCCGCTGGACCAACAAGAAGAACCTGCGCACCGACCTGATGGACAACAAGTCCGACCCGGGCCGCAAGTTCAGCGCCCCCTACATGTCGGGCATGGTGGGCCTGGCCTACAACCGGGCGGCCACCGGGCGTGACATCACCAAGGTCGAGGACCTGTGGGACCCGGCCTTCAAAGGCAAGGTGAGCCTGTTCAGCGACGTCCAGGACGGACTCGGCATGATCATGATGTCGCAGGCCCACTCCCCGGAGGACCCCACGGCCGAGACCGTGCAGAAGGCCGCCGACCTGGTCAAGGAGCAGAAGGAGAAGGGCCAGATCCGGCGGTTCACCGGTAACGACTACTCCGACGACCTGGCGGCCGGCAACACCGTGATCGCCCAGGCTTACTCCGGCGACGTGGTGCAACTGCAGGCCGACAACCCGGACCTGAAGTTCGTGGTGCCCGAATCGGGCAGCACCACCTTCCTGGACACCATGGTGATCCCCTACACCGCGCAGAACCAGAAGGCCGCCGAGGAGTGGATCAACTACGTCTACGACCGGGCCAACTACGCCAAGCTGGTGGCCTTCACCCAGTACGTCCCGGTGCTCAGCGATATGACCGACGAACTGTCCAAGATCGATCCCGAGTTGGCCAAGAACCCGCTGATCAACCCGACGAAGGAGACCCTGGAGAAGCTGAAGGCCTGGGCCCCGCTGACCGACGAGCAGACCCAGGAATTCAACAAGGCCTACGCCGCCGTCACCGGCGGCTGAGCCGATGGTGCACCTCTGATGGCTGGGGTAGCCAGCAGTAACCGGCAGCGCAGCAGGATCGCGCCCTACCTGATGATCCTGCCCGCGCTGGCCTACCTCGGGGTGTTCTATGTGGTGCCGTTCTTCTCACTGCTACGCACCTCGCTGTCGACCATGGGCGGGTCGGTGTATCTGCCCAAGCTCACCTTCGCGTGGGACTTCGGCAACTACGGGCAGGCGCTGACCGAGTACCGCGATCAGATCCTGCGGTCGTTCGGCTACTCCCTGGCCGCGACCGTGCTGTGCCTGCTGCTGGCCTTCCCGCTGGCGTACGTCATCGCGTTCAAGGCCGGGCGATTCAAGAATCTCCTGCTGGGTCTGGTGATCCTGCCGTTCTTCGTGACGTTCCTGATTCGCACCATCGCCTGGAAGACGATCCTGGCCGACGACGGGATGGTGGTCAGCGCGCTGGGCACGATCGGCCTGCTTCCCAGCGAGGGCCGGCTGCTCTCCACGAGTTGGGGGGTGATCGGCGGACTGACCTACAACTGGGTCATCTTCATGATCCTGCCGCTGTATGTGGCCCTGGAGAAGATCGACCCGCGACTGCTGGAGGCCTCCCGCGACCTCTACGGGACCAACCGCCGGATGTTCGGCAAGGTGATCCTGCCGCTGGCCATGCCCGGCGTGCTGGCCGGAAGCCTGCTGGTGTTCATCCCCGCGGTGGGCGACTTCATCAACGCCGACTATCTGGGCAGCACGAAGACGACGATGATCGGCAATGTCATCCAGAAGCAGTTCCTGGTCGTCAAGGACTACCCGGTGGCCGCCGCGATGAGTTTCGTCCTGATGGCGCTCATCCTGGCCGGGGTGCTGCTCTACACCCGGGCACTGGGTACCGAGGACCTGGTGTGACCCGATGACCACGCAGGCGGTGACCGACCTGACCTCCCCCGGCCGTAGTTTCCGGGGCAGTTTCAAGCTGGGCGATGTCGCCCTCCGGGTGGTGGCCGGACTGGTTCTGATCTACCTGTTCGTGCCGATCCTGGTCATCATCGTGTTCTCCTTCAACGACCCCAAAGGCAAGTTCAACTACACCTGGCAGGGGTTCACCTGGGACAACTGGCTGCACCCGTTCAAGTACCCGGCGCTGGCCAAGGCCCTGCAACTGAGCGTCGAGGTCGCGGCGCTGTCCACGGCGATCGCCCTGGTGCTGGGCACGCTGGTGGCGATCGCCCTGGTACGCCAGCGATTCCGCGGCAGCAAGGCGGTCGACACCTTCCTGGTGCTCCCGCTGACCTCCCCCGAGGTCGTGATGGGCGCCTCGCTGCTGACCCTGTTCCTCAGCCTGGGCTGGGCGACCGGCTTCGTCACCGTCCTGATCGCGCACGTCGCCTTCGAGATCAGTTTCATCGCGATGACGGTGCGAGCCCGCATCCGGGGGTTCGACTGGACCCTGGAGGACGCGTCGCTGGATCTGGGAGCGAGTCCGACCCGGACGTTCTTCCGGGTGACTCTGCCGCTCATCGTTCCCGGCATCGTGGCGGCGGCGATGTTGTCCTTCGCACTGTCCCTTGACGACTTCATCATCACCTATTTCGTCAGCGGTTCGACGGTGACCTACCCGCTGTACGTCAACGCCGCGACCAAGGCCGCCGTACCGCCGCAGATCAACGTGCTGGCGACCGCCATCCTGCTGATCAGCCTCGCCCTGCTGTTCGCCGGGACGCTGTACCGGCGCAAGAAGGCCCCGATCTGACGGCGGCGGATTGGCGGGGCCGGGTCAGCGCGCAGGTCAGCGCGCAGGTCAGCGCACGGACACCAGGTGCACCCCGGCGTCGCGCATCTCCTCCAGGGCCCGCGCGGTCGACTCCGGTGCCACGCCGGCGGTGAGGTCCACCAGCACCCGGGTGCCGAAACCCGCGCGGACGGCGTCCTCGGCGGTCGCCCGGACGCAGTAGTCGGTGGCGATCCCGACGACGTCGACCTCGTCGACACCGTGATCGCGCAGCCAGTCGGCCAGGGCGACGCCGTTGAGCCTGCCCTCGAACCCGCTGTAGGCGGCCCCGTAGGCACCCTTGTGGAACACCGCCTCGATCGGGGCGGTGTTCAGCCGCGGGTGGAAGTCGGCACCGGCGCTGTGCGCCACGCAGTGCCGCGGCCAGGACGAGACGAAGTCCGGCTGATCGGAGAAGTGCTCCCCCGGCTCGACGTGGTAGTCCTTGGTGGCGACCACGTGGTCGTAGCCGTGGTCACCGGCCAGCAGGCCGTTGATCGCCCCGACCACATCGGTCGCGCCGTTGACCGCCAGCGACCCGCCCTCGCAGAAGTCGTTCTGCACGTCGACAATAAGTAGCGCCCGCATCCGTTCACCGTAACCGGAGAGGCGCCGGTTCATTACAGTGAGAAAGCCGATTGGGGACCTGATGACAGATGCGCCGATGACTGGTTTCGACTTCTTCGAGGCCGCCGAGTTGCCGGTCCCGGCGATCACCGGGCACCAGGCGGAGGCGATCGCCGCCGAACACTTCGGGCTGGAGGCCCGGACCACCCCTCTCGGTAGTCAGCAGGACGCCAATTTCCTGTTGAGCGCACCCTCCGGTGAGCCGATCGGGGTGCTGAAGATCGCCAACCCCGCCTTCACCCGCACCGAACTGGAGGCCCAGGACGCCGCCGCGGCGTTCATCGCCGCCGGGGAGGGACTGCGGACGGCGACGAACCTGGACCTCCCCGGCACCGCCCCGATCGCCGAACTCGACACCGACGGCGGGCCCGTGCTGCTCGCCCGGATCATCACGTTCCTGTCGGGCGGAACCCTGAGCGGGGACGGCTACCTCTCACCGGCCCGCATCGCGGGTCTGGGTGACCTGGCCGGCCGGACCTGCCGGGCCCTGGCCGCGTTCGATCATCCCGGCGTCGACCGGGTGCTGCAATGGGACCTGCGGCACGGACTGCGCACCGTGGAAACACTTGCCGACCACGTGGAAGACGCCCACCGGCGGGAGGCACTGCGGAGGGCCGCCGGCGCGGCCTGGCAGGTGGTCGCGGGCCTCGCCGAGGACCTGCCCGTGCAGGTGATCCACGGCGACATCACCGGGGACAATGTGGTGTGCGGCCCGGACGGCATGCCCGAGGGGATCATCGACTTCGGCGATCTGATGCGGTCCTGGACGGTGGCCGAGCTTGCCGTCGCCGTCGCCACCGCACTGCGCCACGACGGCTGCGAACCGGCCGGCACCCTGGCCGCCATCCGGGCCTTCCACGCCGTTCGCCCGCTGAGCGCCGCCGAGGTGGAGGCGCTCTGGCCGCTGGTGGTGGTGCGGGCCGCCGTCCTGGTGGTCAGCGGAATCCATCAGTCCGCGATCGATGCCGAGAACGCCTACGCCAGCTCGGCACTGGATCACGAGTGGCGAATCTTCCAGCGGGCCAGCGAGATTCCGCTCGATGTCATGACCGCGCAGATCCGTGCCGCCCTCGGCATCGCCACCCTCCCGACACACCTCGACGGCGAGGCGCCGCTGATCGCCGGTCTGGACCCGGGTTCGGTCGCCCGTCTCGATCTGTCCGCCGATTCCGACGCCATGGACGGCGGAGCCTGGCTGGACCCGGACGCCGAGGACACGCTGGCGCGCAGCGCGCTGGCCGGCGGAGCCGCCGCGGCCCTGACCGTGTTCGGGCAGGCCCGGTTGACCCGGTCGGGCACGCTGAGTCCCGCCTCGCCCGCCACCGTCGCCACCGGTGTGCAGATCTGGCCCGCCACCACCCTGCCGGTGACCGCGCCGTTCGGTGGGTCGGTGCTCTCCGAGGCCGGGATGCTCACGCTGTCCGGGACTCGTGGCGAGGTGGAGTTGCGCGGCGCCGTCCGACCCGCGGTGACCGACGGCGAGGTGCCCCCCGGCGCGGAGTTGGCGACCATTGACGGCCCGGTGTGGATCCAGGTCCGCCGTTCGGGCGCGGGCGCACCGCCGCTTCTGGTGCGTCCGGAGTACGCGGCCGGCTGGCTGGCCAGGGTCAGCGATCCGGCCGTACTGCTCGGCCTGCCGCACCTCCCGATCGGCGGCGAGGATGCCGCAGCGCTGCGCGGACGCCGCTCGAAGGCCTTCGCGGCCGTCCAGGAGCACTATTACGCCGATCCGCCCCGGATCGAGCGGGGCTGGCGCGAGCACCTGATCGCCACCGACGCACGCGCCTACCTCGACATGGTCAACAACGTCGCGATCCTCGGCCACGGCCATCCGGAACTCGCCGACGCCGTCAGCCGGCAGTGGCGACGGCTCAACACCAACTCGCGATTCAACTACGGCGCCGTGGTGGCGCTCTCGGAGCGGCTCGCCGCCACGCTGCCGGCTCCTCTGGACACGGTGTTCCTGGTCAACTCCGGTTCGGAGGCCGACGATCTGGCCCTGCGCCTGGCGATGGCGACCACCGGCCGCCACGACGTGGTCGCGGTCGCGGAGGCCTACCACGGCTGGACCTACGCCACCGATGCCATCTCCACCTCGATCGCCGACAACCCCAACGCGTTGTCCACCCGTCCGTCCTGGGTGCACACGGTGCCCTCCCCCAACGCCTACCGCGGCGAGCACCGCGGACCGCAGGCGTCGGCATACGCACCGGAGGCGGTCGCGATCATCGAAGGCCTTGCCGCGGCGGGGCATCCGCCGGCCGCCTTCATCTGCGAACCGTTTTACGGTAACGCCGGCGGCATGGCCCTGCCGGACGGCTACCTCAAGGCGGTGTACGCCGCGGTCCGGGCCGCCGGCGGTCTGGCCATCGCCGACGAGGTGCAGGTGGGCTACGGCCGGACCGGCCGCTGGTTCTGGGCGTTCGAGCAGCAGGACGTGGTGCCCGACATCGTCTGCATCGCCAAGGCGATGGGCAACGGGCAGCCGTTGGGCGCGGTCGTCACCACCAGGGAGATCGCCGACGCCTACCGAACCCAGGGCTACTTCTTCTCCTCGGCGGGCGGCAGCCCGGTGTCCTGCGTGGTGGGACTGACCGTCCTGGACGTCCTGGAACGCGACGGACTGCAGAACAACGCGCTGTCGGTCGGCGATCATCTCAAGGCCCGGATCGAGACCCTGGCGACCCGGCACCGGCTGATCGGCACGGTGCACGGCAGCGGGCTCTACATGGGAGTCGAGTTGGTGCGCGACCGCACGACACTGGAACCGGCGGTCGAGGAGACCGCCGCGATCTGCGAGCGGATGCGTGAACTCGGGGTGATCGTGCAGCCCACCGGCGACCGTCAGAACGTGCTGAAGATGAAGCCGCCGATGTGCATCACCCGGGAGTCGGCGGACTTCTTCGTCGACATGCTCGATCGCGTGCTCAGCACCGGCTTCTGAGCCAGTCCCGCTGGGCGGCAACGAAGTCGGCGTCCACCGCCGCACCGTGACCGGGCAGGTAGACCGCCCCGTCGCCACCGAGTTCCAGCACCCGGTCCAGCGCGGCCGGCCAGGCGCCGAGATCCGAGTCGTCCCCGATCGCGGGGTCGGCTGACTCCTCGACCAGATCGCCGCAGAACACCACCACGCGCTCTTCCGGAGTCAGCGGGTCGATCACCACGACCAGGTCGTGATCGGTGTGACCGCGGCCCGGATGCTCGAGGGTGACCACCCGGTCGCCGAGGTCGATCCGGGCGCCCCAGACCAGGTGATCCGGGGGCCGGACACCACGGGCGGCCCGAGCCACCTCCCCGGGGTCGGCGTCGTGGCCCGACGCGTCGCGGCACAGCGCCTCCAGTCCACTGCTCAGCGCGAGACCCACCGGCGGGGCCGCGTAGATCGCCGCGTCGGGAAACCCGGCCGAACCCAGGATGTGGTCGAAATGGTGATGGGTCAGCACCAGGTGGGTGACGGCACGGCCGGTCAGTTCGCGCACATCGCCGCTGACCGCCTCGGCTTCGGCCACCGTGGTGCCGCTGTCGATGAGCAGCAGCCCCCGGCTGCCGACGACGAGGCCGACCGAGACGTCGAGGAACGGCAACCGGCACCGATACACCCCGTCGGCGAGACGCTCCCAGCCATAGCGCACCGGTCCGAGGGTACGGGCCGAGCCGTCCCGGCTGGGCGGCGGCCGGGACGGATGACCCTATAGTCTGGACACATGTCCAGAACGGCCGCCGGCGGAGCGTGAGCATGCGGATCGCGTTGTTGTCCTACCGCAGCAAGACGCATTGCGGGGGCCAGGGCGTCTATGTGCGTCACCTCAGCCGCGGCCTCGCCGAACTAGGCCACGCCGTCGAGGTTTTCTCCGGTCAGCCCTACCCCGAGCAACTCGATCCGCGTGTCCGGCTCACCACGGTGCCGAGCCTGGACCTCTACCGGGAACCCGACCCGTTCCGGACCCCGCGGCCCGGGGAGATCCGCGACCGGATCGACCTGCTCGAACTGGCGACGATGTGGACCGCCGGGTTTCCCGAGCCCCGGACGTTCAGCCTGCGCGCGGCGCGGCTGCTGTCGGCGCGCCGGAACGACTTCGACGTCGTGCATGACAACCAGTGTCTGGGCACCGGTCTGCTGCGGATCTCGGCGTTCCTTCCGGTGGTCGCGACCGTGCACCACCCCATCACCCGCGATCGCGATCTGGACCTCGCCGCCGCGACGTGGTGGCGGCGCCCGCTGGTGCACCGATGGTACGGCTTCCTGGGGATGCAGATGCGGGTGGCCCGCGAGATACCCGACCTGGTGACGGTGTCGTCGTCGTCGGCGGCCCATGTGGCCGAGGATTTCGGGGTGTCCGCCGACCAGCTGCGCGTGGTGCCGCTGGGGGTGGACACCGAGGTCTTCACCCCGGCGAGCGGTCCTCGGGCGCCGGGGCGGATCGTCGCCATCTCCTCAGCCGACCGGCCGTTGAAAGGGATCGCCAACCTGCTGCGGGCCACCGCCCGGCTGCGCCATGACCACGACCTGGATCTGCAACTGATCGCCAAGCTGGAGCCCAACGGCCCGACCGAGAAGCTGATCGCGGAGTTGGGCCTCTCCGACATCGTGCACGTCTCCTCGGAGCTCCCCGACACCGAGGTGGCCGCGCTGCTGGCATCGGCTCAGGTCGCCTGCATTCCCTCGCTCTACGAAGGATTCTCACTGCCCGCGGTCGAGGCGATGGCCAGCGGCACGCCGGTGGTGGCCAGCCGGGCGGGCGCTCTCCCGGAAGTTCTCGGCGCCGACGGCCAGTGTGCCGACCTCGTCACCCCGGGTGACGTCGAGGAACTGACGCAGGCGCTGGGCCGGCTGCTGGATTCCCCCGGGCGGCGACACAGCCTCGGCGCGGCCGGACGCCGCCGGGCGGTGGAGGTCTACAGCTGGGAGTCGGTGGCCGCCCAGACCGTCCGGGTCTACCGGCGGGCGATCGCCCGCCGGCCGCAGCGTGCGCGCCAGGCCGAGGTGGTCGACGAACCGTGCTGACGGTGGATTACGACCGGCTGGGTGTCGGGCCGGGCACGACGGTGATCGACGTCGGTTGCGGGGCCGGACGACACAGTTTCGAGGCCTACCGGCGGGGTGCCGACGTGATCGCCTTCGACCAGAACGCCGCCGAGTTGGCCGACGTGGACACCATGCTGCAGGCCATGGGCCAGGCCGGTGAAGCTCCCGCGGCGGCCAAGGCCCAGGTGGTGGTGGGCGACGCGCTGGCCCTGCCCTACCCCGACGGCGCCTTCGACTGCGTGATCGCCTCGGAGATCCTCGAACACATCCCCGACGACGAGACCGCGATCTCCGAGTTGGTGCGGGTACTGCGGCCCGGCGGGTCGCTGGCGGTCACCGTCCCGCGCTGGCTACCGGAGCGGATCTGCTGGTTGCTCTCCGACACCTATCACGCCAACGAGGGCGGCCACATCAGGATCTACCGCGCCGACGAACTGCGGGCCAAGCTGGATGCGTGCGGGGTCCGGTTCACCGGATCGCACCACGCGCATGCTCTGCATTCGCCGTATTGGTGGCTGAAATGCGCTGTCGGGGTGGATAACTCAGAACACCCGGCGGTCAAGGCGTATCACAAGTTGCTGGTCTGGGACATGATGAGCAGGCCGGTGTGGACCCGCGCGGCCGAGGCGGCGTTGAACCCACTGGTGGGCAAGAGTGTCGTGCTGTACTTCGAGAAGCCCGCCGGCGATGCACCGTCCTGACCTCGACGACGTCCCCGGACTACCCGGGGTGATCACCCCTGCCGATTGCCGCCGGACCGCGGAATCGATTGCTGCCGTGCAGCTTCGGTCCGGGGAGATTCCCTGGTCGGAGACCGGTCACACCGACCCGTGGGATCACGTCGAGTGTGCCATGGCACTCACCGTGGCCGGATTGCGGGAGGAGGCGCGGGCCGCCTTCGACTGGAGCCGACGCGAACAGCGCCCCGACGGATCATGGGCGATCCAGTACCGCCGCGGCGTCGTCGAGGACGCCGGTAGCGACAGCAATTTCTGCGCCTACATTGCCACCGGGGTGTGGCACCACGTGCTGGTGACCGCTGACCGCGACTTCGCTCAACGGATGTGGCCGACGGTGCGGGCGGCGATCGACTTCGTCCTCGGCCTGCAGGCCGGCACCGGCGAGGTGTACTGGGCCAAGGGGCCGGGCGGCACCCTGCCCGAGGCGCTGGTGACCGGTTGTTCGAGCGTCTACCACAGCATCCGGTGCGCCCTGGCGCTCGCCGATCACCTCGACCAACCCCAACCGGAGTGGGAGATCGCCCTGGGCAGGCTCGGGCACGCGATCGCCGAACACCCCGACGGGTTCACCGCCAAACCGTTGCATGCGATGGACTGGTACTACCCGGTCCTGAGCGGAGCGATCCGCGGATCCGACGCACGCGACCGGATCGCGCAACGGTGGGACGAGTTCGTGGTCGACGGCCTGGGTATCCGGTGCGTGAGCGACCGGCCCTGGGTGACCGGCGCGGAGACCTGCGAACTGGTGATGGCCCTGGACGCCGTCGGCGACCACGGCCGGGCACGGCGGCAGTTCGCCGCCATGCAGCACCTGCGCGAGGGCGACGGCTCGTACTGGACGGGACTGGTCTACGACGACGGCAAACGCTGGCCGGTCGAACGCACCACCTGGACCGCGGCGGCGGTCATCCTGGCCGCGGACGCGCTGTCGGGGGCGACACCGGCAGCCGGCATCTTCCGGGGAACCGCGCTCTCTCGAGGGCTGGAGGGCGACTACGACTGCGAGTGCGTCCGGAGCTGATCCCCCGGCACTCCGTGGTTCCGCTCCAGCACGCGCAGCGAACCCGTGCACCCGACCTCGGTGAAGTGACCGGATTCGATTGCCCGGCAGTAGATCTCGTAGGGCGGCCGACCCCCGTCGCGGGGGTCGGGAAACACGTCGTGGATGATCAGCGCCCCGCCGACCGCGACCCATTTCGCCCAGCCGTCGAAGTCTTCCCACGCCGCCGCCTCGCTGTGCCCGCCGTCGATGAACAGCACCTGCACCGGGGTTCGCCAACCCCTCGCGACCACCGCCGAACGGCCGACCACGGCGACGACGGCATCCTCGAGGCCGGCCGCGTCCATCGTCCGTCGAAACGACGGCAACGTGTCGAAACGTCCGCTGAGCGGATCGACCAGCGCGGCGTCGTGGTACTCCCAGCCCGGCTGGTGCTCCTCGGACCCGTGGTGGTGGTCGACGGTGTAGAGAACACCGCCGGCTCGCGCCGCGGCCGCGCCCAGCAGGACGGTCGAACGGCCGCAGTAGGTTCCGATCTCGACGGCCACCCCGCCGTCCAGGTAGCGCGACGCCGCGTCGAACAACGCCCGCCCCTCGTCGGAGGGCATGAATCCGGTCACCGTCTCGGCCAGCGCGAACAGCCGGGCGGTTCGGGCTTCGGTGTCCGTCACGGGTTCGACGGTATCGGAAGTAGGCCGGGCGCAGCGCGCCGCCATCCCGCCGCCGGAGGCCCCTCGCGGTAGATTGATCGGGTTACGTACTTTCCTTTCTGCCGACTACGTACTCCCGAGGAGCGCGAGATGACGACACCAGGTGACCCGGATCCCAACGCCTACGGTCCGCCCGCCGGCTACCCGCCCCCGCCGCCCTCCGGGTACCCGCCGCCACCCCCGGCCGGCGACCCGCCACCCCCGGCGGCCGGGTACCCGCCTCCGCCTCCGGCCGGTTATCCACCGCCACCACCGGCGGGCTACCCGCCACCACCTGCGCCGTACGGCGTACCCGGCGGCTACCCGCCGCCCCCGGCAGCCGGCTTCGGACCCCAGCCCGGGACCCTCGGCGTCCGCTTCGGCGCCCGCATCATCGACGGTCTGCTGGTCGGTATCGTGGCCGGCGTCCTGGCCTCGCTGTTCAACTCCTCCAACAACATCATGGTCACCGGCCTGTTCTCCGGGCTGCTGATGTTCGTCTACTTCGTCGCCATGGAGGTGACGCAGGGGCGGACGCTGGGCAAGATGGTGCTGGGCCTGTCGGTGCGCGGCCCGGGCGGCGCACCGAAGCCCGATGCCAAGCAGTCCGCGATCCGGAACTCCTTCACGCTGCTGCCGATCATCCCCTACGTCGGTGGACTGCTGGCGTTCATCGCCTACATCGTGATCGCGGTGACCATCAACCGCAGCCCCACCAAGCAGGGCAAGCACGACGAACTGGCCGGCGGCACCCAGGTTCTCAAAGGGTAGGCGAGGGTAGGCGAGGTCACCCGGCGGAACCCTGGTTGCGATTCCACTCCAGCCAGCCCACCCCGTGGCGGCCGTCCTCGGTCCGCACGGCGGCCCAGGCGCGCGGAAAGAAACTGACCCGTCCGTCCGGAGACACCAACCGGACCGGCGCGTGACCCCGCACCTCGATCGTCGCGGTGATCGGGCCGGGATTCATCGTCAGTGTCGTCGACACCGGTAAGCCGTTGTCCGCCAGTACCGCGTCCGCGGCGACCGTCGTCGTCTCGGTCACCGGCCCGTCGGGCGGCGCGATGTAGCCGACGCTGACCGGCGACATGCCCGGGATCCGCAGATCGACCCCGTGCAGGTGGGTTCCGTCCTCCAGGTGCAGCGCGCTCCAGACCCAGTCCATGCTCCACCAGTCCCGGACGCCGTGGGAGTGGTCGCGCTGACCGGGGACCGCCTCGAGGGTGACGGTGTGTCCGTCGATGGTGACCGTGCCCGACACCGTGCAGGGAATCTCGTAGCGGGTGGCGATCCGGTAGGCGTACGGCGTGCCCGACGTCGTCCAGGTGAGGTCCATCGAAAGGTCTCCCGGCTCGCCCGGTTGCTCGTGCAGCAACCCGGCCGGGTCGTCGAAGGACCGGGCCGGCCCACGGACCGCCACCCGGTATTCGCGCAGCGGAACCGTTGCGCCGTGCTCCATCTGGATTCCGTGCCCGGCCACCCGATTGGGGTCGTCCGGCAGGGGCGCGTGGAAGTCCAGCAACGCCACCGTGGCGATATCCGGTCCGCACACCAGGGCGTTGATCCACGCCACCTTCTGGTGGGGGATCAGTCCGAGCCGGATCCAGCCACCGATTCCCTGCTCTGCATCGGCGAAGTCGAAGTACCAACTCTCGTTCCACAGCGGCTCGTCACCCGGGACGTGCGCGGCCTCGTCGGCCGGATCCGGTGGTAATGCCGGCGATGTCGCCGCCGCGGGCAGCAGATCCAGCGCGCCGGTGTCGAGCACATGGCTGGTGTGACGGTCCAGCATGGTGAGAAACATCCGGTCGCCGCGCTCGGTACGTTCCACCAGCATCGAGGAGACGATGGCCATCATCACCCCGACGAAGCTCTGCCGGCGGACTCCCTCGCGGACCTGCTCCAGGGTCATCGGCGGGGTGGCGCCCAGACCGTCGTGGTAGGCGGCCAGCAGGTCTTCGTAGTGCCTGCGGCGGTCCTCGACCGGCAGAGCGCAGCCCAGGAAATACGCGACATCGGTCACGGCCGGACCCCAGGTAACCGTCTGCCAGTCCACCACGGTCAGGTCCCGCAGCGAACCCGGCCGGCCGAACAGCATGTTGTCGAGGCGGGAGTCGCCGTGCACCAGCCCCTTGATCCGATCCGGGCCGGCCTCCTCGGCGAGGTAGGCGTCGAAGCTGTCCACCAGCCGTTGGCAGACCAACCGCTGCTCCGGGGAGATCTGTTCGCCGTAGCGCTCGGCGAAACCGGCGAACAGCTGACTGATCACCGCCTGGCTCATCGGAGACTCCCGGTTGAGCCACGCAGCGTCGGCCAGTGCCGGACTGCCCATCAGCGGAGCGTGCAGCCGGCCCAGCTGACGCAGCGCCATGGCGGCGTCTTCGACTGCCGCACCGCGGATTTCGTCACCGACCTCGGCCGGGGCGGCATCGTCGAGAAGCAGGGTGAACACGCCTGACTCGGGTTGATAGGAGGCGTGGAAACACTGCGCGATCGGGCCGCCCAAACGGGGGGCGATATCGGCATAGAACCGCACCTCGCGCTCGTAGAGACCCAGCGCGTGACCGGTCTGGCGGCTCATCGGATCGCTGGCGGCGACCTTGAGCACCACCGAGGCCGGCCCGGACCCGTCGGCGTACGTCAGAGCAACCCGGTAGCACTCGCTCATCTGCCCGGTCCCGATCCGCTCGACGGCGAACGTATCGACCCGGCCCGCACCGATGGTCTCGGTGAGCCATTCGGCGGTCAGGTCGGCGGGACGTTCGATGACGGTGTCGGGATTGCTCACCACACCAACGTAGGACGGGTGTCAATGAGTGACGGGCCTATTCGCCGCCGGCCAGGGAGAAGTTCGCCCAGGCTCGGCGGCGGTGCGGATGGGGGTCGTACTCCACGTGGGTGTGCCGGTCGAACACCAGCACCGCACGCTCGTCGTGGTCGTACACCGGCCAGTCCTCACCGGGGACACCGGTCCGGCTGAACTCGCTCCAGCGGCTCTGCACCTGGTGGCTGACCCGCACCGCGACCCGCTGATCCACCCCGGCGGTGAGCACCGCGCCCACCCGCGAACGGTAGACCCCGAAGACCGCGAGCAGTTCGGTGGCGTGGGTGGCCCCGAATCCGGTCCAGTGCAGCGTGCGTGGCGCGAAGTCATAGCGGTAGACGTAGGTCGGCGCCAGTTTCGCGTGGGCCTCGGCGATCTGCCAGGCGGCGGTGGAGAAGATCATGTCGCCGCCGAACTCGACGCAGGCCTTCGGGTCCGGGTAGTGCGGGTAGGCGGCGAGAATTCGCTCCCGCACCTCTGGTGGAGTGCGTGCCAGCACCCGTTCGATGGCATGCTCGGTGGTCGGCAGCAGCTTGAGGAAGCGGGTGAAGAGCCTGCCCTCCTCCGCGTTGGTGCCGACGATCACCGGAACCTTGTGCGCCAACCCTTTTCGCATCGCCTCGAACGGGTCGAGCGGAAGATAGTCATCCCCCCAGGTGGGCCCTACCGCCGACGCCCCCAGCATGTTGCTCAGGCTGTGCCGCATCACCGCATCGGTCAGATGGACCAGTTTCGCGGGACTGGCCTCCATCAGCGCTTGCGCGGCCCCCTCCCGCCGGACGCCGAGCCTATCGACGAAGCGGTCGGCGATCTGGCCGGCGACCTCCTGCGAGCTGACCATGCCCGAGGCCGGACTCTGCGAGATGGCCTGCGCGAAAAGCCCTTCGGCTTCCGGGACGGCAAGCAGGGTCGCGACGGCGTGGGCCCCGGCGCTCTCTCCGAAGATCGTGACGTTCGAGGGGTCGCCGCCGAACGCGGCGATGTTCTCCCGTACCCAGCGCAACGCGGCGACGAGGTCACGCAGAAAAAGATTGCCCTCGATCGGGATCTCCGGAGTCGCCAGCGAGGAGAAGTCCACACAACCCAGCGCGCCCAGCCGGTAGTTCGCCGAGACGTAGACACATCCCCGGCGGGCCAGTGCGGCGCCGTCGTAGAGAACCGTGGCCGAGCTGCCCAGGATGTAGCCGCCGCCGTGGATGAAGAACATCACCGGCAGCGGTTCACCCTCCGGCGCCGGTCCGGTCCAGCGCGGAGTGACGATGTTGAGGCTCAGGCAGTCCTCGCCCATCGGCTGGTAGCGGCCGACGCCGGTCATGGTGTATCGGCGGTGCTGCGGCGCGCAGTTGCCGAAGCTGTGGCAGGGACGCACACCACTCCACGGCTCGGGTGGCTGCGGGGCGCGAAACCGCAGCGGTCCCACCGGCGGGGCCGCGTAGGGGATGGACCGCCATCGGTTCACCCCGTTGCGGGTGAACCCTTCCACCGCTCCGCTGGCAGTGGTGACCTCGACGGTGTGCTCGTGCATTCCACCGACGGTAGCGAAAGACCCCGAAGCCGCCGCGCCTGGCGTGCCCGGCCCGGGCGGACGGCTAGCCTTGCGGGATGCGAATCGCCCTGTTGTTCGCCGCATCAGTGCTGGTGGCGGGATGTTCTCAGCAGTCCGGTGACCAGTCGCGTCCGGCTCAGCTCACCCCGATCACCCCGTCCCGCACGGCCGGTAGTGCGGCACCGGGTACCGCCGCGACCACCACGCCGAGCACCCGGTCATCGGTGACCGCCACCGCGGCGCCCGGCCCGTCGGCCCCGGTTGACGAGGCGATCGCCTGGGTCGAGTCGGCGCCGCCGGTCGACGGCGCCGACTTCGGGGTGGCACTTCGCGGCGCGACCAGCACCTCCCTCGGCGAGGACATCGCCTTCACCACCCCGGCCGGAATCAGCTGCATGACCGATGTCGCACGCAGCCCCGGGCTGGCCTGTCTGGTCGACCTCACCGACCCGCCGCCCGCCCCGCGGGACATCTACGGGGTCTGGAAGGGCGGCTGGGTGGATTTCGACGGCACCGACGTCCAGATCGGTTCGGCCCACGGCGATCCCGGCCGATTCGGTCTGGGCCAGGGTCCTCCGCTACCGCCGGGAGGCTCACTGTCGTTCGGCGATTTCCGCTGCCGTACCGACACCACCGCACTGGTGTGCGTGAACTTCGCCCGCCAGACCGGCGTCCGCTACAGCGATGACGGCGTACAGGCCTACGGCTGCACCCGGGAGCCGACCCCGCCGCCCGGGATCGGCGTCAAGTACACCTGCTGATTCAGCGCCACCCCTCGGCAGCCCGGGCCGCGTGCAGCAAGGCATCGCAGAGTTCCCGAACCTCAGCCGCCGGAGCGCCTTCCTCGACAGCGGTCACCACATCCTCGGCCGCGCATCGCACCTGGTAGACGCGGTCGGACAGGTCGGCGGCCTCGGCGGCGGTGAGCACCACGGCGTCGGCCGGCAGCGAGGTTCCCTTGGCCATGGACCGCTGCTCGTAAGCCCGCTGCCGACAGGATTGGCGGCAATACTGGCGGCGCCGGCCCATTCCCACATCGGCCACCTCCCGGCCGCACCAGCGGCAGGGTTGGGGCCGGCTGCGACGGGTCACGGCATCGAGGGTAGACCGCCGAGTCGTTCGTCCCCGGTATCATGGGATGTTGCGTCGGGAACCGCACCGCCCTGGTCATGCGTTCCTCCGACGGATAGCGCTAAGGAGAAAACCATGGCTGATCGCGTGCTGAGAGGCAGCCGACTCGGCGCCGTGAGCTACGAGACCGACCGCAACCACGACCTGGCCCCCCGGCAGGTCGCGCGGTACCGCACCGAGAACGGTGAGGAGTTCGAGGTCCCCTTCGCCGACGATGCCGAGATTCCCGGCACCTGGCTGTGCCGCAACGGCCTGGAGGGAACCCTGCTCGAGGGTGACCTTCCGGAGCCCAAGAAGGTGAAGCCCCCCCGGACGCACTGGGACATGCTGCTGGAGCGCCGCTCCGTCGAGGAACTCGACGAACTGCTCAAGGAGCGCCTCGACCTGATCAAGAGCAAGCGCCGCGGGAGTTAACCCCGGCCGAAACGGCCGCCGATCCCCCACCGCGCGACCTTCGTCATCGCCTCGCGGATGTTCGAACCGCTCATTTTCGACACTCCGAGTTCACGCTCGGTGAAGGTGATGGGTACCTCGGCCACGGTGTACCCATTGTTGATCGCCCGCCAGGTCAGGTCGATCTGGAAGCAGTAGCCCTTGGAGTCCACCGTGGGCAGGTCCAGCTTGTCCAGCACCTCGCGACGGTAGGCGCGGTAACCGGCGGTGATGTCGTGGATGCCGACGCCCAGCAACACCCGGGCATATGTGTTCGCCGTCTTGGACAGCACGAGCCGCCGCCACGGCCAGTTCCGCACCGTCCCGCCGTCGACGTAGCGGGAGCCGATGGCCAGGTCGGCGCCGTTGTCGATGGCGTCGAGCAGACGGTAAAGCTGTTCGGGGGCGTGGCTCCCATCGGCGTCCATCTCGACCAGGACGGTGTAGCCGCGCTCCAGCCCCCAGTCGAATGCGGCCAGGTAGGCCGCGCCGAGACCGTCTTTGGTGGTCCGGTGCATGACGTGGACGTGGGTGGGGTCGGCCGCGGCGAACTCGTCGGCCAGACGCCCGGTGCCGTCGGGACTTCCGTCGTCGACCACCAGGACGTGGACATCGGGACGGGCCTTGCGCACCCGGCCCAGGATGATCGGCAGGTTCTGCAACTCGTTGTAGGTGGGGATGATCACCAGGGTCCGACGGCTTGGCAGCTCGGAGGTCACCTGGGCGGCCTTCTTGGCCTCGGCCTTACGGGGCCGGCTGCCGGCGGTGCTCATGCGACTCCTTCATCGGCGGCGTCCTTTCGGACACCGGGTTCATCGGCGGCGTCCTTTCGGACACCGGGTTCATCGGCGGCACCACGACGAGGACGCCGCGGCATCGCGAAGGCACCATTCTGCAGTATCGCCGCGCCGATCGCGGCAACCGCGGCGGCGACCAGCAACCACTGCACCGGCGCCGCCCATCCGGTGCCGGGCGTCCGGGCGGTCCGCAACCGCACCTGCACGTCGAGGTAGGCGGGACTGAAAAAAGCGGTGCGCACCGTTTCCCGGCCGTCCGGAGCGATGGCCGCGCTGATCCCGGTGGTCCCGGCGACGATCACGTCGCGGCCGTGCTCCACGGCGCGCAACCGCGCAAAGGCCAGTTGCTGTTCGCTCATCGCCTGATCGAAGGTGGCGTTGTTGGTGGGCACCGCCAGCACCTGCGCGCCGTTGCCGACCGACTGACGCAGGGCGCGGTCGAAGATGACCTCCCAGCAGGTGGCCACTCCCACCGGGATCCCCGCGGGGTGCACCACCCCGCTGCCACTTCCCGGCACGAAGTAACCGGCCCGCTCGGCGTAGGAGGAGAGCCGGGTGAACAGGGCCCGCCACGGCAGGTACTCGCCGAACGGCTGCACGATCTGTTTGTCGTGGCGCTCGCCCGGCCCGCTCACGGGATCCCACACGATGAGGGTGTTGGAGGCCGCCGGGTTATCCGCCGTCGCCTCCGGTCGGGAGACGACGGCGCCGACCACGATCGGCACGCCGATCGCCCGGGCGGCGAGGGTGATCTGTTCGGCGGCGTCGGCGTTGGCCAGCGGGTCGATATCGGAGGAGTTCTCCGGCCAGATGACGAACTGTGGTTGGCGCGCCGTGCCGGCCCGCACGTCCTCGGCCAGCTGCACGGTCTGCCGAACGTGGTTGTCCAGGACGGCGCGACGCTGCGCATTGAAGTCCAGGCCCAGCCGCGGGACGTTGCCCTGGATCGCGGCGATCGTGATGACCGGCTCGTCCCCGGTCGCCGCCGCGGAGCGGCGGACCGCCGGGGCCGCCACCGCCGTGGCGAGCAACACCACACCGATGCAGACGCTAGAGACCAGAAGAGCGCCCCTTCGCGAAGGCGTGGCGGAGTCCGCACCGCGCCGAACCCGGCGCGCGATCTCCAGAACCAACGCGCACGACGAGGTGCCGAGCAGCGCCACCGCGAAGGACACCAGTGGGGCGCCGGCGAAGTGCGCGAGCACCAGGAGGGGCCCGTTGGTCTGGCCGTAAGCCGCGACACCCCACGGGAACCCGCCGAAGGGCACGCTGGACTTCAGCCACTCCTGCATCGACCACAGGAACGCCAGCCACAGCGGCCACCCGGGAAGCCGGGCCAGGAGAACCGCGAACAGGCCGAATGCCGCCGGAAACAGGGCCTCCATCACCGAGAGCAGAATCCACGGCATCGAACCCACCAGTCCGCTGATCCAGGGCAGCAGCGGCAGATAGAAGGCGAGCCCGAACAGGAACCCGTAGCCGAATCCACCGGTCAGCGTCGTCGCGGGGTGCACCAGAACCCAGGTCAGCAGCGCCAACGCGGGAACCGCCGCCCACCACCAACCGATAGGCGGGAAACTGACGCACAGCAGCAACCCCGCCAGGATGCTCAGCGCCAACCGGATCACCCGGGGCAGCTCGGCGGTGGCCAGGCGGGTCCGCACGGCGAGTTCAGCCATACAGTGCGACACCCCGATGAACGGTCTGCCGGCAGTGCGGCAGCGGTTCGCCACTGTCGAGTCGCGGCAGCGCAGGGACTCGCGAACGGGAATCGGTGGACCACCGTTGCACGGCATCGGCCGGCGCGGTGACATCCAGACTCCCCGTCTCCCACACCGCGTACGAGGCCGGTGCCCCGGGGACGAGCGTGCCGGTCAGCCCGTCGCGCACTCCGGCGGCTCGCCATGACCCACGGGTCGCGGCGGCAAAGGCGGCACGCGGGGAGATGGCGGCACCGGGGGTGCGGTGTCGGCTGGCCGCCCGCACCCACTCCCACGGGTTCATGGTGCTCACCGGTGCGTCGGAGCCGAAGGCCAGTGGCACGCCTGCCGATGCCAACAGCGCGAGCGGGTTGAGCCCGGCGGCGCGGACGGGCCCCAGGCGGCGGGCGTACATACCGTCCGGACCGCCCCAGAGGGCATCGAAGCCGGGCTGCATGCTGGCCACGATCCCCCAGGAGCCGAGCTGGGAGGCCTGCTCCGGGGCGACCATCTCCAGGTGTTCCAGCCGGTGTCCGCAACGCGCCACCGCGGGCGCCCCGAATCGCTGCACCACCGTCGCGAGGGCGTCGATGACGGCGGTGACGGCCGCGTCGCCGATGACGTGGAATCCGGCGGTGATCCCGGCCTCGGTGCAGGCGATCAGATGCTCTTCGATGGCGACGGGGTCGAGGTAACTGGCGCCGTGCGTGCCGGGCGCGTCGGTATAGGGCTGCGACAGATGGGCGGTGCGCGAACCCAGCGCGCCGTCGACGAAGAGATCCCCGGCCAGACCTCGCGCCCCCGTCTCCACCATGAGTGCCCGGGCCTGCGCGACGGTGCCGACCGCCTCACCCCAGTAGCCGACGATCTCCACCGGGTGGTCCAGCTCACGCAGTTCCCGCCAGTCCTGGGCGCCGCCGATCTGGGGCCCGGCGCACTCATGCACGGCGACAATGCCATTCGCGACGACGGCGTCCAGCGCGGCCCGCCGCGCAGCGTCGCGCTGGGCGACGGTCAACAGGCCGCGGGCCTCGGTGCGCACCAGGTGGTGGGCCTCCCCCGTCAATGGCCGCTGGGGGTCGAAACCGGTGGCGGCGGACAAGCCGGAGATCCGGTCCCGCAGCGCCGTCGACGCCAGCGCGGAGTGCACATCGACTCGGGCGAGATAGGCCGGGGTGGCACCCACCGCGGCGTCGAGGTCGTCGGTCGTGGGTGCCTGGGGCCACTCGGTGTCATCCCACCCGTGCCCCCACACCAGGTGGCCCGGGTGGGAGACGACGTGCTCGGCGACCAGTCTTCGCAGCTGCTCCCGACTGGTCGCGGGCCCCAGGTCCAGCCCAGTGATCCGGAGTCCGGTGGAGGTGAGGTGGACGTGGCTGTCGACGAACGCCGGTGCGACGAACGCCCCGTCGAGGTCGACGGTCAGGGCGTCGGGGAACTGCTGGGTGCCGACCGCATCGCTGCCCAGCCAGGCGACGACGCCGTCACGGACCGCCATGGCGGTGGCGTCCGGGTGCGACGGGCTGTAGACGTGCCCGTTGCGCAGCAGGGTGGTCACCTGTGCAAGTGTGCCGAAAGAGGTGTTCGGGTTCAGCGGCGGGCGGGTAGCTGATCGACCTCGCCGATGACCTCGCCGTCGATGTAGTCGCCACGACCCGCACCGGGACCGGTGTGCGGGTAGGACGGGTGCGGGTTGAACGCCCCGATGTTGAACACCCCGATCCGCCGGACGACGCCGCGGGTCAGCATCGTCGCCGCGAGTGGCCGCATCGCACCGCGGGTGGACGGCGCCAGCATGAAGGCTCCGGCCGCCGTGCTGACGATGCCCGGGATGAGGACCAGCAACGCGCCGAGTCCGACCAGCACACCGTCGGTCACCGCGCCCCGGGGGTTGTCCTGGGCCCGGCGAACCGCGTCGAACTGCCCCCTGAGCTGAGAAGCCGCCAGGGTGACGCCGACAACAAAGCTCGCCGCCAGGATGAGCAACGTCCACGCCAGGCCGACGGCCCAGATCAGCAGGGCGAGCGCGGCGAGCTCGACCATCGCGTAGAGGCCGGCATAGCGGAGAAACGGTCGCATCACCATGCCCCTCTCAACGACCCGCGGCCGGCGCCTGTTCCAGATCGCCGCGCCGGTGTCCAATCCGTGATCCGGAGTAGGTGTCCTCGCCCGCCGGACGCTCGATTCCGTCATGACCTACAGACGATAGTCGAACATGTTTTCGAATCAAGTGTCCGACACGGATGGGCGCTTCAGGCCGGGCGAATCTCCAGGCCGACGGTGCGCTTGGCCCCGCCGCGCAGCTTGGAGAAGAAGTTGAAGATCCGGCCGACGATGCCGTAGCGCTGGTTGATCGCCTGGTACACCGTCTCGGTCTGCGACTCATCGAGCACGGTCGCGACCGCCTCGATGGAATCGCTCTTGACCTTGCCTTTCATATCGCAGATGGCCAGGGTGACCCGCGGGGTGTTGCGGATCCGCTTGACCTTCCAGGAGTTTTTCTCGGTGATGACCAGCGCCCGGTCGCCGTCCCGCGCGATCCAGATGGGCGTCGGCTTGGGCCGGCCATCCTTGGTGTAGGTGGTCAGCAGCACGTACTGGGCTCGGGACACATCGTCGAAGGTGACAGCCATGCCACCAACCTACCGTCCCTCGAGGTCACCCTCGGTCTCCAACAGCACTCGCCGCAGCTGCGCCAGGGTCTCCGGTTCCGGGTCCTGCCACATGCCCCGGCCCGCCGCCTCCAGCAGTCGTTCGGACATCCCGTGCAGCGCCCAGGGGTTGGACTCGGAGAGGAATTTGCGGTTCTGGGGATCGAGCACGTACTGCGCGGTGAGTTCCTCGTACATCCAGTCCGCCATCACCTGAGCGGTGGCGTCATAGCCGAACAGGTAGTCCACCGTGGCGGCCATCTCGAACGCGCCTTTGTAGCCGTGCCGCCGCATCGCGGCCATCCACCGGGGGTTGACGACGCGGGATCGGAACACCCGGGTCGTCTCCTCGGAGAGGGTGCGGGTGCGCACCGCGTCCGGACGGGTGTTGTCGCCGATATAGGCCACCGGGGCCTGCCCGGTCAGCGCCCGGACCGTCGCCACCATGCCGCCGTGGTACTGGAAATAGTCATCGGAGTCGGCGATGTCGTGTTCGCGGCAGTCGGTGTTCTTGGCGGCGACCACGATGCGCCGGTACTGCTGCCGCATATCGTCGGCGGCCTGCCGGCCGTCGAGTCCCCGGCCGTAGGCAAATCCGCCCCAGGCGGTGTAGACCTCCGCGAGATCGGCGTCGTCGCGCCAGTTGCGGCTGTCGATGAGCTGCAGCAGTCCGGCCCCGTAGGTGCCCGGTTTGGAGCCGAAAATCCTTGTGGTGGCGCGCCGTTGGTCCCCGTGCTCGTCGAGGTCGGCCAGGACGTGGGCACGGACATAGTTCTGCTCGGCGGGCTCGTCGAGTCCGGCCACCAACCCGACCGCGTCGTCGAGCATGGTCACCACATGCGGGAAGGCGTCCCGGAAGAACCCGGAGATTCGGACGGTGACGTCGATACGCGGCCGGCCCAACTCCGGCAGGCCGATCACCTCGAGGTCGACGACCCGCCGCGAGGCGTCGTCCCACACCGGCCGCACCCCGAGCAGCGCCAGGATTTCGGCGATATCGTCGCCGGAGGTGCGCATCGCCGAGGTTCCCCAGGCCGACAACCCCACCGACCGGGGCCAGTCGCCGTGGTCGGCCCGGTACCGCGCCAGCAGCGAATCCGCCATGGCCACACCGGTTTCCCAGGCCAGCCGCGACGGCATGGCCTTGGGATCGACGGAGTAGAAGTTGCGGCCGGTGGGAAGCACGTTGATCAGACCGCGTAGCGGGGACCCCGACGGCCCGGCGGCGATATAGCGGCCGTCCAGGGCCCGCAACACCTGGTCGACCTCGCCGGCGGTTCCGGCCAGCCGGGGCACCACCTCGGCGGCCGCGAAGTCCAGGATGGGCGCCAGCGCGGGGTCGCCGGTGATCTCGCCGACCCGGCCGGCGTCCCAGCCGGTGGCCTGCAGCGCGGCCAGCAACTCACGGGCCCGGCCCTCGGCCTCGTCCACCCGGGCGCGGTCGTCGGTGCCGTCCTCGGCCAGGCCCAGCGCCTGCCGAAGGCCGGGCAGGTGCCGCTCACCGGCGAAGAGCTGACGGGCCCGCAGGATCGACAGCACCAGGTCCAGCTCGGCCTCCCCGGCCGGCGCGGCCCCGAGGATGTGCAGCCCGTCGCGGATCTGGACGTCCTTGATCTCGCACAGCCAGCCGTCGACTCCCAGCAGCATCTCGTCGAAGTGGTCATCCGCCGGCGGACCGTCCAGGCCCTGAAGGCCCAGGTCGTGGTCCATTTTGGCGGCCCGCATCAGGGTCCAGATCTGCTGGCGGATCGCGGGCAGTTTGGCGGGGTCGAGGGCCGCGACTCCTGCGTGCTCGTCGAGCAACTGCTCCAGCCGGGCGATGTCGCCGTAGGTTTCCGCCCGCGCCATCGGCGGGATGAGGTGGTCGACCAGGGTGGCATGTGCCCGCCGCTTGGCCTGGGTCCCCTCGCCGGGGTCGTTGACCAGGAAGGGATAGATCAGCGGCAGGTCGCCCAACGCCGCATCGGGGGCGCAGTCCGCCGACAGTCCCAGAGTCTTGCCGGGCAGCCACTCCAGGTTGCCGTGCTTGCCCAGGTGCACCGCCGCGTGCGCACCGAACTCATGCCGCAGCCACAGGTAGGTGGCCAGGTAATGGTGGCTGGGCGGCAGATCCGGATCGTGATAGATCGCCACGGGGTTGGCCCCGAAGCCCCGCGGAGGCT
Organism: Actinomycetota bacterium; assembly: GCA_005787665.1. The sequence continues at coordinate 4,941 of SYAB01000073.1, read as the reverse complement.
GGACCAGGATGACGACGTTCCCGGATGCCATTGCGGCGACGACGATCTCGCCGTCCGGATCACCGCTCCGGTCGACATACAGATCGCCGGGTGGCGGGCCCCAGTGCTCGACGACCGCGTCGGCCAAGCCGGCGGACAGTTCGGAGAACCACTGGCGGTAGCGGGCCGCGGGGATGCGGATCGGGTTGCCCGCCAACTGCCCCCCGGTCAGCCAGTCCGGATCCTGCCCGCCGCGCTCGATGAGGGCGTGCATCAGCGCATCGCCATCATCGGCCTGCACGCCGGGCACCTCACCGATGTCATAGCCGTTGTCGCGCAACGCTTTCAGCAGTGCGATGGCGCTGGCCGGGGTGTCCAGGCCGACCGCGTTACCGATCCGGGAATGCTTGGTGGGATACGCCGAGAACACCAGCGCCAGCCGCTTCTCCGCGGCCGGCACACTGCGCAGCATCGCGTGCTTGACGGCGAGCCCGGCCACCCGCGCACACCGCTCGGGATCGGGAACATAGGAGATCAGGCCGTCGTCGTCGATCTCCTTGAACGAGAACGGCACGGTGATGATGCGCCCGTCGAACTCCGGAACCGCCACCTGGGTCGCCACGTCCAGCGGACTCAGTCCGTCGTCGTTACTGCTCCAGCGCGCCCGGGAGCTGGTCAGACACAGCCCCTGAAGGATCGGGACATCCAGGGCGGCAAGGTGTTTGACGTCCCATCCGTCGTCATCACCGCCCGCTGCGGCGGTGGCCGGCCGCGCACCGCCGGCGGCCAGCACCGTGACCACCAGGGCGTCGGCGCCACCGAGGAGACTCAGCAGCTCAGGCTCGGGGTTGCGCAGCGAGGTGCAGTACACCGGCAGCGGCCGGCCGCCGGCCCGCTCGACCGCCGTGCACAGCGCCTCGACGTAGGCGGTGTTGCCGGCGAGTTGCTGGGCGCGGTAGTACAGCACCGCGACCACCGGCCCGCCGGGCTCGGCGGACACCCGCTCGAGAACACCCCAGGTGGGGGTCGGGGCCGGCGGTGCGAATCCGAAGCCGGTCATCAGCAGGGTGTCGCTCAGGAAGGCATGCAGCTGCCGGATGTTCTCCACACCGCCCTCGGCGAGGTAGGTGTGCGCCTGAACGGCGATTCCCGCCGGGACCGTGGAACGCCGGGTGAGGTCGGCATCGGGCGCCTGCTCGCCGCTGACCACCACGACCGGCAGACCGCTGGTCACACTGGCGTCGATACCGTCCGGCCAGGCCCGGTAACCGCCCAGGACGCGTACCACCACGACGTCACTTCCCCTGAGCAGTTCGGCGAGTTCCCCCTCGATCAGCCGGGACGGGTTGGCCAGCCGAAACGGCGCCCCGCTCGCGCGGGCGGCGATGAGGTCGGTGTCCGATGTCGAGAGCAGCAGGACCATGGGCGCGGACACCCGCTATTCGTACCTCAGTGGGGCGCGTCACGGTCGGCCGGTCCCCGGCGAGGCCCGCGCAGGAGCGGGGCACCGACCACCACCAGGATGGCGGCCGCCAGCGCAGGAACCAGTAGCGGCGCCCAGGTCAGTCGCAGCGGGATAGCGGCACCGAGAAGTCCGGCCGCGGTGAAGGCGACCACCCCCACCGCCGTGGGGAAGGGAATCGCGATGCCGCCGGCATCCGTCGCGTGCCGGGTGATCAGGTAGGCCGTTGCGGCCACCCCGGACGCGGCGGCGAACAGTGCCGGGGCCGCCAGCACGGCCAGCGCCGCCGCGGTGAGCACGACGGCGACCGTCGCCGCCGGGCGGTAGAACAGTCCGATCAGCACCGCCGCGGTCGCCGGCGCGACGGCGGCGAACCCGGCCTGCCCGGCCGGCCAGGCCGCGGTGAGGACCATGAGCGCGGCGAACAATGCCGGTAATGGGGATCTCATCGCCGCCTCCGGCGGCCGGACCCGCGGGCATGGGGCAACAGGCGCATCGCCTGCTCCAGGGGGACCCCGTCGGGCCAGGGCACCACCTCGACGCCCGTGACTCGCAGGTTCCGGTGCATCGCCGAGCGTTCCAGCGCCCACATCCGCTGGAGGAGGGGGTCGGCGCCGGCGTCGAGCGGGTAGCCCGACAGCACGTCGACGACGACCACGACATGGCCGCGCTGGCGCAGGTCCATCAGCGCCAGGGCGAACGAGGTGTCCAGCAGAGTCGAGAAGGCGACCACCACCGCGCCGGCCGGCACCGCGGCCCGTGGGGCGAGCGTGCCGGTCAGGGGGCGGCCGCTGACTCCCAGCACCGCGTCGAGCACCCGGTAGAACTGCCGTTGGCCGATATCCGGCACCAGCCACTGCGGGCGCCGCCCGCCGAGACCGACCACCCCGGCGCGGTCCCCGGCGCGCAGGGCGGACTGCACCACTTGGACCGCGCCTTCCACGGCCCGCTCGGTGGCGGCCGTCGCCGGGCCGGCCGGCTGTGCGCTGGAGTCCACCAGCACGGCGACGTCGAGCGAACGGTCGGTGAGCCGCCGGGTGACGTGCAAACTGCCCCGCCGGGCGCTCACCGGCCAGTTGACCGTCCTCAGCTGATCCCCCGGCACGTACGGGCGGATGTCGGCGTACTCGACCCCGGGCCCGGCGAAACGGGTGAGATGGGTGCCGAGGCGATCGGGGGGTTCGGCGTGGGGAATCGATGTCGCCCGCGGCGGCACCAGGGGGAAGACGAAGACCTCGGCGATTCCGACGTGGCACGTCGCGGTGAGCAGGCCACCCGGGGCCACGACGTCGATCCGGGCGGCCAGCGGATAGCGCCCCCACCGTTGCGCGCTGGCGGTGACCTGCCGCGCCGAGAGGCCGTCGGCGGCGACCTCGATCTGCATTCCGGGCACCGCGGTGACCGTCAGGTCCACGTCGGCTCCGTCCGGGCCGTCGCTGACCATCACGACGGTGTGCACCCGCTCCCCCTCGAAGCACCGCAGCACGGTCGGCTCGGCGTGCACCCGCACCGTCGTGCCGGGGCGCTGCCAGCCCAGCGAGCCCAGCACGCCCAGCATCGGAGCGGCGAAGGCGATCAGCTGCCACCGGCCGGGCAACATCGCCGCGGCCAGTGCGAGGGCCGCGGCGATGAACAGCGACTGCGTCAGCGTCGATGTGCGCCAGTCCAGTGGGACGGTCTGTTCGGCACCGGCCCGGTCCGAATCGTCGGCCATGGCCTAGGGACCCGGCGCCCGCGGCACCGGGAGTTTACGCAGCAACTGCTCCACCACGTCCGTGCCGTGCAGACTGCGCACCCACATCTCCGGGCGCAGGGTGATCCGATGCCCCAGCGCCGGCACGGCGAGAGCCTTGACGTCCTCGGGCAGCACGAAATCCCGACCGCTGAGCAGGGCGCGGGCCCGGGCCAGCTGGACCAGGTCCAGCTCGGCACGCGGACTGGCACCGACGACCAGTTGCGGATGGGTGCGGGTTGCCGAGGCCAGCGACACCACATAGCGCAGGACGTCGTCGTGCACCGACACCGTCTCGACCGACTCCCGCATCGCCACCAGCTGGCCCGCGTCGACCACCTCGGCGATCTGGACTTCCGCCGATCCGCGCTCCAGCCGGCGGCGCAGCATCGACGTCTCGTCGTCGACGGACAGGTAGTCGAGGGTGACCTTCACCGCGAACCGGTCCAGCTGCGCCTCGGGAAGCGGGTAGGTGCCCTCGAACTCGATCGGGTTGTCGGTGGCGATGACGACGAACGGTGTTGGTAGCGCATGGGTTTCGCCGTCGATACTGACCTGGTGCTCGGCCATCGCCTCCAGCAGCGCGGCCTGCGTCTTGGGCGGTGTCCGGTTGATCTCGTCGGCCATCAGTAAATTGGTGAAGATCGGCCCACGGCGGAACTCGAAGTGCCCCGAGCGCATGTCGTAGATCGTGGAGCCCAGCAGATCGGCGGGCAGCAGGTCCGGGGTGAACTGCACCCGGGTGAACCGCAGGCCCAGCGCGGCGGCCATCGACCGCGCGATCAGCGTCTTGCCCATGCCGGGAAGATCCTCGATCAGGACGTGACCGCCTGCCAGCACCGAGGTCAGGATCAGCCTCAGGGCAGCGCGCTTGCCCACGACGGCGCGTTCGACCTCGTCGATGACCGCCTCGCAGAGCGCGGTGGTGGCCGCAGCGGACATGCTGTCTGCGCCTGTCATATCTGCTCCAGCCGTTGCAGGATCTCTTCGAGCGCGGCCCGGCCCGGGCCTGGCTGATCCCGGCCGCCCCTGGTGACGTTCTGCGGATCGACCCATGGCCACAACTCGTCGCCGAACACCATCCGACCGGAGGCGGCCAACGCGGCCGGATCCCTGATGCGGGTCGCGACCATGAACTCCCGCGCCAGCCGCGGCCGCAGATACCGGTCCCAGCCCGCCCGGCTGGAATCCGCCCAGCCGATGACGGCCCCGGTCCGCGATTCCCAGGCCTGCAGAGCGGCCAGCGCGTCATCGTTGGCGGGCTGGGCCGGGCCGGCGGGCCGGACCCCGTGGAAGCTGTCGCGCAGGACGACGGCGAACACCGCCACCGCCGCCGCCGACACCGGCAGCGCCCAACTCCGGTCGATGAGGAACACCGTCACCTCGGTGAGCACGAGCAGCAGGACACCACCCGCCACGACGGCCCTGGTCGTCGTGGTCATCCGGCCGGCTGCCGTAGCTCGTCAAGAACCGCGCGCAGCGCCCGCTCGGCGACGTCCCGGTGCTCCTCGGTCATCACGTGCCTGCTGAAGCGGGCCTCGGCGAACAACTCCACCAGTCTCGTGGCACTGCCCACTCTCAGCGCGCCGCTGCCGACCGCCCGCGCCAGCACCTCCGACGGGGTGTCGGACTCCTTCGGCGCCACCCCCGGGGAGTCGGCCAGCGCCCGCTCCATCGCCGCGTAGCAGGCGATGATCGCCTCCCGCGGTCCGCGGCTCAGGTCGGCCACCTCGGCCAGACCCCGCTCGGCTGCGACCGCGAGCGGTTC
>SYAB01000072.1 GCA_005787665.1 Actinomycetota bacterium | reverse complement strand
CGGCGCACCGCCTCGGCGATCCGCGACTCCTTGGAACCGGGCACCAGATGATCGACCAGCACGCCGAGGCGCCGGGTGGGCCCGGGACTGAATTCGCCGACGATGTTCTGCAGATCATCGACACCGCCGAGGTACTCGACGACGACACCCTCGACCCGCAGATCATCGCCCCAGACCTGTTCGACGAGTTCGGCGTCGTGGCGGCCTTCGACATAGATCCGTCCCGCCGCGGCCACCCTCGCCCGGCCGCCGGAAACCTTCACCGAACCGGACGCGGTGCGCGTCGACGCCGCGGGGACCTGGCGGCGGGGCGCCGTGAGAATCACCGGCCGACCGTCCACCAGAAAGCCGGGCCCGAGCGGGAAGACCCGGGTGCGCCCGCGACGGTCCTCCAGTTCGACTCGGCCACCCTCAATGCGCACGACGGCGCCGACAAAACCGGACTGCGGGTCCTCAACAACCATCCCGACCTCGGCACTGCACTCGACCGAACGGATCCGGCGGGATTCGTGGGGGTCGTCGCCGAGCACGTCGGCGCCGTAGCGATCGGCCATCCGGTGATCGTAGGGTGCCGTCGCAAAGGTGTAGTTATTCGAGTTCCTGCAGGCTTTCCTCGAGATAATCCAGCAGGCGTTGCAGTTTCGGGATGCTGCGCCGACATCCGACCAGACCGAACTCGAGGTGATCGGCATAGCTGAGGCAGGTGATGTTGAGTGCCTGGTCCTCGGTGGGGATCGACAGCGGGTAGATGGCCTCGAGTTCGGCGCCGTTCCAGTACAGCTTCTGCCGAGGCCCCGGCACGTTGGAGATCAGGACGTTGTACGGCGGCGGAAGGTTAGCCGAACCCGGGATTCGGGTCAGTGCCGACGGCCCGACCGCGGTGAGGATGCCCAGTGCGGCGAGTTCCACGCTGGAGCGATCCGCCATCACTGCTTTGGTGGCGCGCATCGATGTCGTGATGGCCTCCAACCGGTCGTCCGGATTCTCAAGGTGGGTGCCCAGGTTGCACAGCACGAAGGTGATCGCGTTCCCGCCGCCATCGCCGCCGGTCCGAATCGACACCGGGACGGATGCGATCAACGGTTCGTCGGGCAGCGCGTCGTTGGCGATCAGGTAGCGGCGCAATGCCCCCGAACTCATCGCCAGCACCATGTCGTTGAGCGTGACTCCGCGGGCCTTGCCGGCTTTGAGAACCCTTGAGATATCCCATGATTGCGCCGCGATCCGGCGGGATCCGCTGATCGGCTGGTTGAGCATGGTCCGGGGCGCCCCATACGGCAGCACCATCGTCTGTTCCAGCAGGGCACCGGCGCCGTACTTGGCGAGCATCGGGCCGACGCCGGTCAAGCCTCCCAGCGTCCGCGCCGTGCTGCTGAGGGTCCGGGCCGCTCCCCGGAAGATGTCCAGCGGGTTAGAACCGCTGGGCCTACCCTCCTTGGGGTTGCCCTGCTCGGAATTTTCCTCCTCGGCCGCGGATGCCCTGGGCACCCACATCGGGGGTACGCCACGGGTCTTCCGGTCGGTGCTCAGCGACTCGATGATCTGCCTCACCAGTCCGACGCCGTCGGCCAGCGCGTGGTGGGTTTTGGAGTAGGTGGCGAATCGGCCGTCGGCAAGGCCCTCGATGAGGTGGTACTCCCAGAGCGGCCGGTGCCGGTCGAGCAGGCTGCCGTGCAGGCGGGAGGCCAGTTCCAGCAACTCGCGCACCCGTCCCGGTCTGGGCAGAGCGGACAGTCGCACGTGATATTCGAGGTCGATGTGCTTGTCGGTCACCCACCACAGGTTCCCCAGCGAACTGACGGGTTCGCGCGGGCGGCGGGAGAACATCGGAGCGACCTCATCGAATGCCAGCAAATCTCGGTACAACTCACCGACATAGTCGCGGTTCGTCCCGGCAGGCTGATGAAAAAGCTGAAGACCGGCGACATGCATCGGATGCTCGCGCGCTTCCTGGATCAGGAAGGCCGCGTCCATCGGGGCAATCATTCCCATGGCGAACCTCTCGGCGGCGGCCGACTCGATCCCGCGGCACGGGGTGATGTGCCCACCGACGATGCCATTAGATCGTCTCGCCCGTCACCGTGGCGGCGATTTGAGCAAATCCTCACCTCGCGCCGACGGCTGATGCTGGGTGATGCAGTGGATTCCGCCGCCGCGGGCGAACAACGGGCGCGCATCGACGGTGACCACCCGCCGGCCCGGGTACTGCTCGGCGAGGATCGCCACCGCGTCTGCGTCGTGGGCGTCGCCGAATCCGCAGGCGATGACGCCGCCGTTGACCACGAGATGATTGATGTAGCTGTAGTCGACGTAGCCCTCGCTGTCGGTCAGCGTTGCCGGAGCGGGCATCTCGGTGATCTCCCAGGCGCGCCCCGCCGCGTCGTTGCTGGCATCGAGCGCAGCCCGGATGGTCCGGCACACCGCGTAGTCGGGATGGGACTGATCGCCCTGGGTGTGCAGCAGCAACCGGCCCGGTGAGGTGATCGCGGCGACGATGTCAACGTGCCCGCGGGTGCCGAACCGTTCGGAGTCGCGGGTGAGCCCCTGCGGCAGCCAGACTGCGTGGGTGG
>SYAB01000071.1 GCA_005787665.1 Actinomycetota bacterium | reverse complement strand
GGGAAGAACGCCTCGGGGTCGGTCTGGGCGCACAGCGCCTTCTCCTGCCACAGCGGATCATCCGGAGTCAGCGGGCCGTCGATCAGATCCGGCACGACGCTCAAGTGCGCCCGCGCCAGCGATCCCGTTCCCGCGAAACCGGAAGCAATGTGCGGCGACCCTACTGCGCCGATGAATTGCTCATAAGACATGTCCGCCCTCCTCACCTGATGTCGTCGTGTGGTGTCTATTTAATTCGAACATGTGGTCGAATCACGGTCTGCGACACCGAAACCGGCAGGTCGACCGGGAAATGACACTGCTGTGATTAGACAGTGCCGGGGTTCGGTGGTCAAGCCGATCGCCCGAATTCACTACCACTTTCGTAACCCAATCCGGCGTGTCGACGCCGCGGCGTGTCTTGCGAGTTACGTCACCGTGACCGCCTGCGGCGTGCCGCCGGCCACCGCCTAGTGTCGGTCGGTGTGAAAGTCACCGTTCTGGTCGGCGGTATCGGGGGTGCCCGATTCCTGCTCGGCGTCCAGCGTCTGCTGGGCCTGGGCCAGTTCGGCGAGAGCACCGGCGGCCACGAACTGACCGCTCACGCCGATGGCGGCCACGAACTGACCGCTCAGGCCGATGGCGGCCACGAACTGACCGCCGTCGTCAACGTCGGCGATGACGCCTGGATGTACGGAGTCCGCATCTGTCCGGATCTGGACACCTGCATGTACACCCTGGGCGGCGGCATCGACCCGCAGCGCGGCTGGGGGCACCGCGACGAAACCTGGCACGCCAAGGAGGAACTCGCCGCCTACGGGGTGCAGCCCGACTGGTTCGGCCTCGGCGACCGCGACCTGGCCACGCACCTGGTGCGCAGCCAGATGTTGCGGGCGGGCTACCCGCTGTCGCAGGTGACCGAGGCGCTGTGCGGCCGCTGGTCCCCGGGTGCCACACTGCTGCCCGCCAGCGACGACCGGTGCGAAACCCATGTCGTGGTGACCGACCCCGACACCGGCGACCGCAAGGCGATTCACTTCCAGGAGTGGTGGGTGCGCTACCGCGCAAAGATACCAACGCACAGCTTCGCCAACGTCGGCGCTGAGCAGGCCGCCGCCGGACCGGGTGTGCTCGAGGCGATCACCGGTGCCGATGTCGTCCTGCTGGCACCGTCCAACCCGGTGGTGAGCATCGGCGCGATACTGGCCGTCGGCGGAATCCGGGCGGCGTTGCGTTCCACGACCGCACCGGTGATCGGATACTCGCCGATCGTGGACGGAAAGCCGTTGCGCGGCATGGCCGACGAATGCCTTTCGGTGATCGGGGTCCAGACCACCTCGCAGGCGGTGGGCGAGCATTACGGAGCCCGTTCGGCCACCGGACTGCTGGACTACTGGCTGGTTCACTCCGGTGACGACGCGCAGATTCCGGGGGTCGGGGTGCAGGCGATCCCACTGCTGATGTCGGATCCCGAAGCCACCGCCGACATGGTGCGGGCCGGCCTGCAGCTCGCCGGGCGGTGGCCGTGATCGAACACGGCAGCGCAGCACGTCTGGAAATCCTTCCGATCGTAGGACTTCCGGAGTTCCGCCCCGGCGACGACCTCGCCGCCGCCATCGTGGCTGCGGCGCCCTGGCTCCGGGACGGCGACGTCGTCGTGGTCACCAGCAAGGTGGTGTCCAAGTGCGAGGGTCGTGTCGTACCCGCGCCTGCCGACCCCGAGGAACGGGATGCACTGCGCCGCAATCTGATCGAGCAGGAGGCGGTGCGCATCCTGGCCCGCAAGGGACGCACCCTGATTACCGAGAATCGCCAGGGTCTCGTCCAGGCGGCGGCCGGAGTGGACGGATCCAACATCGACACAACGGAACTGGCGCTCTTGCCCGCCGACCCCGACGCCAGCGCGGCCCGACTGCGTTCGGCACTTCGCGTGCTCGCCGGGGTCGACGTCGGCGTGGTGATCACCGACACGATGGGCCGGGCCTGGCGCAACGGCCAAACCGACGCCGCGATCGGTTCGGCCGGGGTGCCGGTGTTGCACAGCTACGCCGGTGCCAGCGACAGCCACGGCAACGAACTGCTGGTGACCGAGGTGGCGGTCGCCGACGAGATCGCCGCCGCAGCCGATCTGGTCAAGGGCAAGCTGACCGGGGTTCCGGTCGCGGTACTGCGCGGGCTCACGCAGTCAGACGACGGCTCCTGTGCGGCCGGACTGATCCGCGGCGGGACCGAGGACCTGTTCTGGCTCGGCACCGCAGAGGCAATTGATCTCGGTCGCCGCCAGGCCCTGTTGATGCGCCGTTCGGTGCGTGACTTCGCCGACCGTGCGGTCGATCCGGCAGTGATCGAGGCCGCGGTCGCCGAGGCGCTGACCGCCCCGGCCCCGCACCACACCCGGCCGGTGCGTTTCCTCTGGCTCACCGACCCTGCACGGCGCACCGAACTGCTCGACCGAATGCGTGACGCGTGGCGCGCCGACTTGTCCCGCGACGGTCGGCCGGCCGAGGAGATCGAACGCCGGGTCGCCCGCGGACAAATCCTCTATGACGCCCCGGAGGTGGTGATCCCGATCCTGGTGGCCGGCGAATCCGGCGGTGCGCACCACTATCCCGACCCGGCGCGCACCGCCGCCGAGCACACCATGTTCACCGTCGCCGCCGGCGCGGCCGTGCAGGGACTGCTGGTGGCCCTCGCCGTCCGCGAGGTCGGTAGTTGCTGGATCGGGTCGACGATCTTCGCCGCCGACACCCTGCGATCGGTGTACCGGCTACCGCCGGACTGGGAGCCGCTCGGCGCCGTCGCGATCGGCTATCCCGCCGGGCCGTCCGGGCCCCGCGACCCCGGCCCGCCGGGTGAGCTGCTGGTGCGCCGATGACTCTGCACGCCTCGGCGGTCGCCGCGTTGACCGGCTGGCGGGCCCCCGACCCCGATCAGGACGCGCTGCGCACGGCGATGCTGGCTTTCCTCGACGCGCGCCCCGACGGGTGCCGACGATCCTGCGTTCCCGGCCATATCACCGCCTCGGCGCTGGTGGTCGACCACACCGGCACACAGGCTCTGCTGACCCTGCACCCCCGGCTGGGCCGCTGGGTGCAACTGGGCGGGCACTGTGAGGACACCGATCCCGACATCGTCGCGGCCGCGCTGCGGGAGGCCACCGAGGAGTCCGGCATCCCGGACCTGCAGGTCGACCCGACGGTGGCGGCCATCCATGCCCACGCGCTGACCTGCTCGCTGGGCGTGCCGACCCGCCATCTGGATCTGGAGTTCATCGCCACCGCGCCGGCCGGGGCCCGGCCGGCGATCAGCGCGGAGTCACTGGACCTGCGGTGGTGGCCGATCGACGCGCTGCCCGGCGACGTCGATGCCGGGTTGGCCCGGCTGGTGGCGGCCTACCGCCGCCGTCAGATGTCGCTGGAGTAGCGGATGCCGCAGTCCGGGATGAGCACCCCGGGCCAGACTCGGGCACCGCGCAGCAACTCGCACCGGGCGCCGATGTCGGCCCCGTCGCCGATCACGCCGTCGCGGATCAGCGCGCGCGGGCCGATCCGCGCGCCGAAACCGATGATGGAGCGCTCGACCACGGCTCCGGCGTCGATACGGGCGCCGTCGAAGATCACCGCGCCGTCCAGCCGGACCCCCGGGCCGATCTCGGCGCCGCGGCCGACAACCGTACCGCCGTACAACAGGGCCCCCGGAGCCACCGAGGCGCCGTCGTGCACCAGGCTCTCCCCGCGCCGGCCCTCCAACGCCGGGGACGGGGCGATCCCGCGCACCAGATCAGCCGAGCCGCGCACGAAGTCCTCGGGGGTGCCCATATCGCGCCAGTAGGTGGCGTCGACGTAACCACATACCTTGGCCCCGCCGGCCAGCAACGACGGGAAGACCTCACGCTCCACCGAGACCTCGCGGCCACGCGGGATGCGGTCGATGACACTGCGCGCAAAAATGTAAGTGCCCGCGTTGATCTGGTCGGTCGGCGGGTCCTCGGTCTTCTCCAGGAAGGCCAGCACATTGCCGTCGGCGTCGGTGGGCACAGAACCGAACGCCCGCGGGTCGCTGACCCGGACCAGGTGCAGCGTGACGTCGGCGTCGCGGTCGCGGTGGGTGGCCAGCATCTCCCCGAGGTCCATCCCGGAGAGCACGTCGCCGTTGAACACCATGACGGTGTCGCCGCGCAACTTCCCCGCGACGTTGGCGATCCCGCCGCCGGTGCCCAGCGGATGCTCCTCGACGACGTAGTCGATCTCGAGTCCGAGCGCGGAGCCGTCGCCGAACTCGGCCTCGAACGTCTCCGCCTTGTAGGAGGTTCCCAGGACGACGTGCCGGATTCCGGCGTCGGCGATCCGGGACAGCAGGTGGGTCAGGAACGGCAGGCCCGCGGTCGGCAGCATCGGCTTGGGTGCGGACAGGGTCAACGGCCGCAGCCGGGTTCCCTTGCCGCCCACCAGGATCACGGCGTCGACGCCGGCCTGCTCCGTCGGCTCGTTCGTCATCGGTTTCCCCTCGGCATCGTTTCGCCCCGCTCCCGGCGGGACTTGCGCACCGCCGCCTGCGCGCGTGCCCGCAGCGCGCCCTTGATGGTCCACCGCAGCGGAGCCTGCCAGCGCCGGCTGTGGCGGTCGGAGAGGTAAATATAGGTGCTCGTGTGATGGGCGCGAAGGTTGGTGGCCGGGTCGCGGCCGGTCGAGTGTCCCTTGTCGTGCAGGATCTCCGCACCCGGAACGTAGACGTTGAGCCAGCCCGACCGGCCCAGCCGGTCGCCGAGGTCGACATCCTCCATGTACATGAAGTAGCGCTCGTCGAAGCCGCCGATCTCGTCGAAGGCCTTGCGCCGTACCAGTAGACAGGAGCCCGACAGCCAGCCGACCGGACGCTCGGCGGGTTCGACACGTTCCTGGCGGTAGGACTTCGTCCAGGGGTTGGCCTTCCAGGCGAACCCGACCACCGCATGCATCCCGCCGCGAATCAGGCTGGGCAGGTGCCGGGCCGACGGATAGACCGCGCCGTCGGGGTCCCGGATCAGCGGGCCCAGGGTGCCGGCCAGCGGCCAGCGGCGGGCCGCCTCGAGCAAGGCGTCGATACTGCCCGGCCCCCAGGTCACGTCGGGGTTGGCGACCAGCACGAACTCCTCATCGGGCGGCACCGTGGCCATCGCCCGGTTGACGGCGGTCCCGTAGCCCAGGTTGGCGCCGGTGCGCACCAGTTCGGTGCCCGGATAGCGCACCAGCGCCTCCTCCGGCGCGCCGTCGGTGGACCCGTTGTCGGCGATCACCACCCGCACCGGCCGGTCGGTGGCCACGGTCAACGACGACAGGAACCGGTCGAGGTGCGAGCCCGGCGAATAGGTCACCGTGACGACGGTCAGGGCCGGTGCGTCAGTCACGGCGTCGAGGGTATCGGGCTGCCGTCCTCGGCCACCGCAACCGCCTCGGCGAGTGCCGCGCGCCATGGCCGTAACGGGGTGAGTCCGGCCCGCGCCGACCCGACCATCGACAGCGCCGAGAAGACCGGCCGGTGCGCCGGGCGCGGGACGGCGTCGGTACCGACCGGCCGGACCCGCTCCGGGTCGGCGCCCACTGCGGCGAACACCGCGCGGGCCTGATCGAAGCGACTGGCCGCGCCGGCGTTGGCGACATGCAGGACCGGTGCCGTCGTGGCGCCCGCGGCAATCTCCAGCAGGGCGCTGACCAGGTCGCGGGCGTAGGTCGGCGAGCCACTCTGATCGGCGACCACGTCGATGGTCCCCTCGCCCGCCGCCAGCCTGCGCATCACCGCGACGAAATCGTTGCCGGTGTCGCCGGTGTAGACCCAGGAGGTGCGCACAACGGTGGCGTCCGGCAGAGCGGCGTGCACGGCGAGTTCCCCCTCGAGTTTGGAGCGCCCGTAGACGCTCAGCGGGCCGGTAGGGTCGCTGATCTCGTACGGCCGGCCGAGATCACCGCTGAAGACATAGTCCGTGGAGATGTGCACCAGTCGCGCGCCGGCCGCCGCACAGGCCCGGGCCAGGTTGCCCGGACCCACCGCGTTGACGGCGTGGGCGGTGTCCGGTTCGGCCTCGGAAGCGTCAACGTTGGTGAAGGCCGCACAGTTGATCACCACATCGCCGGCCTGCACATGCTCCCCGGCGGCCGCCGGATCGGTGATGTCGAGGTCCCGGCGGGTCAGCGCGTGCACGTGATAGCCCTGCCGGGCGGCCTCCGCGCTGAGAAAACGCCCGACCTGGCCGCCCGCGCCGGTCACCACCATCCGTTTCGCCACGCCGACGAGTCTGGCACGCCGGGTTCGGCTACCCGGGATGCGCCCGACCGGACAGTAGCCTGGGCTGGTGCCAGATGAGACACAAGTGACGGGTGTGACGCGGGCGCGGCCGGTCGCGCGCACCGTGCTCGCCCTGCTCGCCGTGACCGTCGTCCTCGGCACCGGGGTGGCCTGGGGGTCGGTCCGGTCCTTCGAGAACGGGATCTTCCACTTCACCACGGCCATGCTGGGCGGCCGCGGCGACGATGACGACGGCGCGGTCGACATCCTGATGGTCGGGGTGGACAGCCGCACCGACGCCCACGGGAACCCGTTGTCGGATGCCGAACTGGCCCAGTTGCACGCCGGGGACGAGGCGGCCACCAACACCGACACCATCATCCTGGTCCGCATCCCCCACAACGGCCGATCCGCCACCGCGATCTCGATCCCGCGCGACTCCTACGTCGAGGCTCCGGACCTGGGCAAGACGAAGATCAACGGCGTCTACGGACAGGTCAAACTCGATCGGATGATCGAACTCGTCGAGAACCAGGGGATGGATGCGGCCCAGGCCGAACCGCAGGCCGTGGAGGCCGGTCGCAATGCGCTGATCGGGACCGTGGCCGACCTCACCGGAGTCACCGTCGACCACTACGCCGAGATCGGCCTGCTCGGCTTCTCCCTGATCACCGACGCCCTCGGCGGTGTCGAGGTGTGCCTGAAGGAAGCTGTCTACGAACCACTGTCCGGTGCCGACTTCCCGGCCGGCTGGCAGCGACTGGACGGTCCGCAGGCGCTGAGCTTCGTGCGCCAGCGCCACGAACTGCCGCGCGGCGACCTCGATCGGGTGGTTCGCCAGCAGGTGGTGATGGCTTCCCTTGCCCACCAGGTGATTTCGGGCAAGACGCTGAGCAGCCCGGCCACCATGAACCGGCTGCAGGACGCCATCCAGCGCTCGGTGGTGATCTCCTCGGGCTGGGACGTGATGGACTTCCTCAAGCAACTGCAGCAGTTGGCGGGGGGCAACGTGGCGTTCGCCACCATCCCGGTTCTGGCCGAGGACGGCTGGAGCGATGACGGCATGCAGTCGGTGGTCCGGGTGGACCCGCCGCAGGTGCAGGAGTGGGTGAAGGGGCTGCTGCAGGACCAGGATCAGGGCAATACCGCCAAGATCGCCTACACCCCCGACCAGACCACCGTCGACGTGCTCAACGACACCGATATCAACGGCCTGGCCGGGGCGGTCTCGGAGCGCTTGGAGGTCACCGGGTTCCTCCCCGGAACGATCGGCAACAACGACACGGCCAAGGTGAGCGAGAGCCAGGTTCAGGCGGGTACGGCCGACGACGTCGGCGCCCAGGCCGTCGCACGGGAACTCGGCGGACTCCCGGTGGTGGCCGACCCCGCGGTGCCGGCCGGAACCGTGCGGGTGGTACTCGCCGACGACTACGCCGGGCCGGGCTCGGGCCTGGACGGGACGCTGCCGACCGGGGAGGTCATCGACAAGGCGGCCGCGGACGCTCCCAGCGGCGAATCCGACGGTCAGACGCCACTGCCGTCGCAGGTGTTCACCGCGGGGTCCGACGACCCCAAATGCGTCAATTGATGAACCTGACCGAGGAGTTGCTCAACCCGTTACTGGCGCGCGACCGGATGGGCCCGCGGATCACCTACTACGACGACGCGACCGGCGAGCGTATCGAGTTGTCCACCGTGACGCTGGCCAACTGGGCGGCCAAGACCGCCAACCTGCTGCGCGACGAACTCGGCGCGGGTCCGGGCACCCGGGTCGCCGTCCTCCTGCCCGCACACTGGCAGACCGCGGCGGTGCTGCTCGGGGTGTGGTGGATCGGGGCGGACGTGGTGCTCGACTTTCCCCCCGCCGACCTCGCCGATCTGGCGCTGTGCACCCTTGAGCGACTGGCCGAGGCCGACGATAAGGTCAGCGGCGGAGAGGTTGCGGTGCTCTCGCTGGACCCGTTCGGCAAACCCGCGGCAGGCCTGCCGATCGGGGTGACCGACTACGCCACCGCGGTGCGGGTGCACGGCGATCAGGTGCTTCCCGAACGCATACCCGGACCGGCACTGGACGGACGCCCGGTAGATGCAGTGCTCGAGGCAGCACGGCTCAGCGCCCAACAGCGGGGCTTGACCGCTCAGGACCGCGTCATGTCGGACAAGTCGTGGGCAAGCCCGCGGGACCTCGTCGACAACCTGCTCGCGGTGCTGGCCGCCGGAGCGTCGCTGGTGCAGTTGTCCAATCCCGACCAGGCGCTGCTCCACCGACGCCGGGAGACCGAGAAAGTCACCCGCGTCCTGTGATTGACGACGCCGCGGTGCTGCGGTCCGAGCAACGCAGCCTGCTCACTTACATGTTCACGATGTTGGGCCTGGCCGTGCTGGGTTTCGCGGTCTACTCGATCACCCGGGTCTCCGCTACACAGTTCGACGGAGTGCTTTCTCTGATCAACGCCGGCGCGGCGTTGATCGCGGTACGACTCGCCGCGGCTTCGGTGCGACCAGCCGACCCGTCGAATCCCTATGGCCGCCTGGCACTGGAGAACATCTACGCGCTGTTCCGGTCGCTGATGATCCTCGGCGTCGTGCTGGTAGGCGTGGTCACCAACTCGGTCAAGGTGATCGACTACGTGATCACCCGCAAGGGCAGCGAACCCGAGTTCGGCCTCGCCGCGGTCTACACCGCCGCCGTCGCCCTGATCTGTTTGGGCATCAAATGGATTCACGAACGCAACAACCGCGCGGTCGGCGGCGCCTCGGCGCTGCTGCGGGTGGAGGCCAACGCCGCCAAGACGGCCGCGGTGGTCAGCGCGGGCATCTGCGGCTCACTGGTGTTGGTCGCGGTGCTCCCGGAGGGCACGGCGCTGACATCACCGACTTTCAACATCAAGGACATCGCCGACAGCATCATCGTCCTTATCCTGTGCGCGCTGCTGGTGGGAGAACCCATCCGGGAAGTGCGGCTGGAGTTCGGCCGACTGTCCGGTCGCCGCACAGACCCCGACCTCGACGGTGCGGTGCGGGCCGCCATTATGGCGGTCGCGGAGGAACACGGTGGCGAACTGGACCACGTACTGACCCTGGTCGACGCCTGCGCCATCAGCCGGGGCAAGACCGTCGACGTCGACCTGCGGGTTTCCTACACCGGCGCGATGACCGTCAGCGAGCAAGATACGATACGCGCCCGCACCTACACCGAACTACGCCAACGCATCGGGGCGCTGCGGCTGACGCTGGTATTCAGCGACCTGCCGATTCACGCCCTGCCCGTCGACAACTGATATGTAGGCACCGTTGTCAATAGGCAGGTGAAAGCCGCTCCGGTTTTGTGCCGGGGCGGCTTTCGTTTGATCGGTCTCAGCCCGGGTCGTGGCGGTCGTTGGTCAACGACGGTGGTGTCAGACTGATATACGCGGGTTGGTTACCGCAAGACGCTCGCCGTCACCGCGCTGAGTCCGATCAAGTCATGGAGAGCCTCGCGGCTACTGCAATATGGCCAGCGACCAGCACCAGCCGGCCAACTGGCGGGCGATGGCGACGTCGGCCACCACGTGAGGTTTCTTGCGTTCGTTGAATCGGCACCACTGCTGGTGCAGCCGACGGTTGCCGGCGTGCCCGCGGGCCTTGAGTGCCGGATCGACCTTGGCCCACCGGGCCCGCATCGTCGGACCGGGATTGCGGTAGGCCGCCCGGTGGTGCCAGGCCGCCTCGATGAGCAGCCTGCGCACGTGGGCGTTGCCGGCCTTGGTGACCGAGCCCTGCACCCGTGACGATCCCGAGGAATACTCGGTGGGCACCAGGCCGACGTAGGCGCCGATCGAGGCGCCGGTGAACCTGTTCCAGTCACCGATCTCCACCGCCAGGCCCAGCCCGGTCGGCGCAGAGACACCCCGCAGACACCCCAGCCGATCCACGACGTCGGCCCACCGCGGTGAGGCGGCCACCGCGATGATCTGCTCATCGAGACGGTCCCGGGCCGCGGTCGCGCTCAGGACCGCGTCGAAGTGGTGGTCGAACGCCGCGCCGGTGTGAACATCGTCGAAGCACTGCCGACGCAGCCAGGCCTGCCCACCCGAATACACCCGACCCTGTCGCAACAACATCTTCGAAAGCCGGTGACGCACCCGCATCAGATCCGCCCGGGCGTCCTCCCGGGCACGCACCAGATCACGGGTCGCCTCGACGTCACGTTCGGGCACCGGCACCGCGGTGATCTCACCCAGGCGCAGCAGCCGGGTCAGATGCGCAGCATCCCGGGCATCGGTCCTGACCCGATCCCCGGACGGGCGGATCAACTTTGAGGGTGCTAGGCCACCCGTACTGGCCCGCGGAGCTAGCGCAGCCAGCCCAAAATCTCGCCGTGGTCCGGGCACAATCGCGCCCGCTCGACCCGACCCGTTTCCTCATCGACGGCATACGCGACCAGCGAAAGCGCATGCACGTCCAAACCCACACTCGTACCGTTGAAACTCACCGGAGGCCTCCTGTCTGCAACTGTGGCTCTACCTCAGCGAGTGTTCACCCGCCACCGGCAACCCACGACCGATTGCAGCCCGAGGCCTTCGGCCCCGAGTCAGCCCCCATACCGTCTAGGCAGTCGGAGCCGGCGCGGTCGGGTCCGGTGCTTCCGGGGTCGGCGCCGCTGGATTCCACGCCGCCGGGTCCTCGGCCGGCAAGGTCGGGCACAGCGCGGCGATCTTGTCGGCGACCGGCTCTGCGGCGGTGAAGATCGACACATACTCGGGGAAGATCCCGACGAGCGCGTTCACCTCGGCCTGACGCTCGGCCGGCGGCTTCTGCAGAAGCAGGTTCATGTGGTAGACGATCCCGCCCTGGACCCAGCGAGGCTCGGAGTTGTACTTGCCCACCAATTCGCCGTAGGTGATCGGGTCGACGACCTTGGTGGCGGCCATGATCTGGTCCAGGGTGCAGGTGGTGTTGAGCATCGACGGCGGAACGGTGCTGTCGGCTCCGGCGACCGCGGCGGTGCCGACGGCGGAGAACATCAGGGCGCCCGCGACGGCGGCGGCAGGAACGATTCGAGAATTCATGAGTCCAGAACCTAACCCACCTGACCGGCGGATCAAAAACGCCGCCCCCCAAAAAAGAAGTCCCGACTGCGTCATCCACACGGTGTGGCGTAGAACTGCCGCTATGACTGATCCCTCCCCCGATCCGGCCAACATCCTCCAGATTCCCGACGGCCCGATGCTGCAGGACTTGATGGGCCAGATCAACGGAAACCCCGGCCCACGTCGGGTTCCCGGGCGCACCATCCCGGTGCCCACCTCGGTCAGCTCCGACCTCCAGACCGCGATCGCCATGCCGTACCGCAACAGCGAGTGGCTGCTGAACCCGCCCGATGCCCAGGGCTGGAAGGACGCCGTCGCCGATCTGGCCGACCATTCGACCCCCGCTATCGAGCAGATCATCGACAAACTCGCCGTGAGAGTGGAGGCGACCACCCTCGGCGACGTCCCGGTCTTCATCGTCACCCCGGCGCAGATGCCAGCGCGCAACACCAACCGCCTGCTGGTCAACACCCACGGCGGCGCCTACGTGTTCAACCCCGGCCGGGCCTCTCTGCTCGAACCGGCCATCATCGCCGCCACCTGCGGCATCACAGTCGTCGAGGTCGACTACCGGATGCCCCCCGAGCATCCCTTCCCCGCCGCCTCCGATGACGCCCTCGCAGTGTGGAAAGCCGCCCTGAAGATGGCGCCTGCGGCCAACATCGGCATCACCGGCGGATCCGCCGGCGGCGGCCTGGCCCTGTCGACGGTGTTACGTGCCAAAGAAGAAGGCATCACCCCGCCGGCCGCGGTCGCCGTCCAGACCCCGTGGTGTGACCTTGCCCCGGTAGGTGACTCCCTGAAGGTCCACGAATGGGTCGACAACGTCCTGATCACCTACGACGCCATCGGCGCCCGCGGAGCCGCGCTCTACGCCGGCGACCACGACATCGCCGATCCGCTGCTGTCCCCGTTGCGCGGCGAGGTGACCGGGTTCCCTCCCACCATGCTGGTCTCAGGCACCCGGGACCTGCTACTCAGCCAGGTCGTGCTCATGCACCGCAAACTGCGCAAAGCCGGCGTACACGCCGAACTGCACCTCGTCGAGGGCGCCTCACACTTCACCTACTTCATCGAACCCTTCGCCGAAGAGTCCCAGGACATCTTCGCCGAGATGGCACGATTCCTCGACACCCACCTCGGCAGCTGAGCTGGCTCAGATCAGCATGCGGACGCACTGTCGCTGCAGACCGATCCTTCGTTCTCCGTCTGCCGCGGGACGCAGGGCAGCGGCTCAGTATCAGCCTGACGCAGCCGAGGGGATAACTCCGTCAGCGCCCCATCGATCACCTCTCCTAGGCTCGGCGCCATGAGCGAGAACGGCCACCGCGCCCCGCTGGACGTCGACGGGGTGCGCCGCGATCTGGTCGGACCCAGCCGGGCGCTGCGCCGGCTCGAGGTTCTGGACACCACCGGCTCCACCAACGCCGACCTGCTCGAGCGGGCCCGCTCCGGAGAGGACATCGAGGGCGTTGTACTGGTCGCCGAGCATCAGAGTGCCGGCCGCGGCCGCCACGGCCGCAGCTGGTCGGCCCCGGCCCGGTCGCAGCTCGCCCTGTCGTTGGGGGTCGGCGCGGCCGGGCTGCCGCCGGCGGCCTGGGGCTGGCTACCGCTGCTGACCGGCGTGGCCGTGGTCGATGCCGTACGCGCCACCACCGGTATCGACGCCGGACTCAAGTGGCCCAACGACGTCATGGTCGGCAGCGGGAAACTGGGCGGGATCCTGGCCGAGGTCGCCCCCGGTGGTCCGGCGATCGTGGTGGGGGTGGGCCTCAACGTCTCACTGCGGGCCGAGGAGGCACCCGATCCGCGGGCGACCTCACTGGTGATGCTGGGCTCGACGATGATCGACCGCAGCGCGCTGCTGGGCAGCATCCTCGCCGAGTGGACCGCCCGTATCGACCGCTGGCGCGCCCTGCGCGGCGACGACCCGTCCCTGGCGCGGGACTACCGTGACCGCAGCGTCACCCTGGGCCGCCGGGTTCGTGTCGAACTCCCGGGAGGCCGGGAGATCACCGGAATCGCAACGGACATCGACGAATCCGGCCAACTCCGCATCGCCACCGGGGCGCATACAACATCCGTCGCGGCGGGCGATATCACCCACCTGCGCGACGGGTGACTCAGCGCAGCAGCGCGCGGGACATGACCACCCGCTGAATCTGGTTGGTGACCTCGTAGATCTGGGTGATCTTGGCAGCGCGCATCAGCCGCTCGACCGGGAAGTCGATGGTGTAACCCGCACCGCCGAACAACTGGACGGCGTCGGTGGTGACCTCCATCGCCACGTCGGAGGCGAAGCACTTGGAAGCCGCCGAGATGAAGCCGAGATCGGGTTCGCCGCGCTCGGCGCGGGCCGCGGCCGAGTACACCATCAACCGGGCGGCCTCCACCTTCATCGC
>SYAB01000070.1 GCA_005787665.1 Actinomycetota bacterium | reverse complement strand
GTCGAACGGGTGATGGGCTACTGCACCCCCAAACAGCACGCCGAATTCGTCCGGCAGGTGCCGCTGTTCGAGCAGATGCTGGTCAACGACGGGATCAGCCTGACCAAACTCTGGTTCTCGGTGTCGCCGTCGGAGCAGCGCACGCGATTCACGATCCGCCATGTCGATCCGGTCCGGCAGTGGAAGCTCTCACCGACCGATCTGGCGTCGCTGGACAAGTGGGACGACTACACCGCAGCCAAAGAGGACATGTTCAACTGGACCGACACCGAGGTCGCGCCGTGGACGGTGGTCAAGAGCAATGACAAGAAGCGCGCCAGGGTCAACGCGATGCGCTATGTGCTCAACAAGTTCGACTACGCGGACAAGGACTTCGCGGCGGTCGGCCAGCCCGACCCGCTGATCGTCGGGCGAGCGGTCTCCCACTCGGACTGACCCGTTCGGGCTACGCTGCCGGGGTGAACCTCGAGAAGGTGGTTTTCGGCTTCTTCGTGCTGCTCGCGGCGACGCTCAACTTCGGCTTCTTCCTCGGCGACATCAAAGACCCCGAGGTGCACAACTCCTGGGAGTTGTTCAGCGCGCTCGTCGTCGCCCTGATCACCACGGTCCTGAAGTTCGGCGACAGCACCCAGATCGGCGCGGTGCAACTGGCCACCAGCCTGGTGGCGCTGCTGCAACTGGCCGCCGCGGCCGGGGTGTGGGTCTGGGCCACTCAGGTGTCCGAGGCGGGGCTGAACGGGCACGCGACCGCCAGCGTGGTCTCCCTCTCCGGCGGGGCGCTGCTGGCCAACCTGGTGTCGGTGACCCTGCTGGTCATCGAGACGGCGACGTTCCGCCGCCGCTAGCCGATGCCACGCCCGCAGCACATGTTCCAGCTCTGGAACCGACGGCGGGTAGCCCCCCGGCACCGGCAGGTCGATATCCCGACCACGGTGCCCACGACGGAAGTGATCTTCCTGATCATGCGGCGCATGCGGGTGCCGCTCATCGTCGTCATCGCCACGTTCAGCTTCTGCACGGCCGGAATGATGCTGATGCCGGGCGTCGATCCGCAGGGTAACCCCTACCGGCTCAACATCTTCGACGCCTTCTATCAGATGACCATCACATTGACGACGGTCGGATACACCGAGGCCCCCTACCCGTTCAGCTACCCCCAGCGGATGTGGCTGTCGATGTCGATCTTCCTGCTCGTCATCAGCTGGGCCTACTCGATCGGGGTGTTCCTGGCGCTGATCCAGGGCGCGGCGTTCCAGTCCGCCGTCGCCGCCCAGCAATTCCGGCGCCAAGTCCGCCGGCTGGTCGAGCCCTTCGTCATCGTCGCCGGTTACGGGGACGCCGGGCGGATCGTGGGCGCCGAGCTCGACGAGCACTATCGCCGATTCGTCGTCATCGACAAGAGCGAGGACAGAGTGCAGTCGGTGACCTCCGAGCAGTTGGCCTTTGACGTGCCCGCCGTCCAGGGCGATTGTGCGGCGCCGGCGGTACTCGGCATGGCGGGCCTCGGGCACCGGGACTGCGAGGGGGTGCTGGCGTTGACCGACGACGACGACACCAACCTCGCGGTGGTGATGGCGGCGTCGCTGCTACGCCCTGACCTGCCGGTGCTCGGCCGTTGTGCGCGGCGCAGCACGGCGGCCCGCATCGAGCACTTCGCCCCGGGCGCGGCGATCAATGCCGACGAGCGGTTCGGCGACTACCTCGCCCGGTCGATCCACCAACCGGTCAGCCATCAGCTGCTGCGGTGGCTGATGGACAACGATCAGGAGCAGCTGCCGCCGGTCCGGCGGGACCTCGCGGCACGGCGATGGGTGGTCTGCGCGGAGGCCGAGTTCGGCGCCGCCCTCATCGAGGACCTTGCCGCCACCGGGGCCACCGTCGACCTCGTCGACCCGTCCGTCGGTCAACCCGAGGTGTCCGGGTCGGTGGGACTGGTCGCCGGCACCGGCAACGACACCCTGAACATCGCCATCGCCGAACAGGCCCGCCGCGCGAATCCCGATGTCTACCTGGTACTTCGACAGCATTCGAACGCCAAGAAGCCGCTGCTCGACACCCTCCAGGTCGACTCGCTGTACGTCGCCACGGATCTCATCGCGAGGGAAGTGCTCGCCCGCGTCCTGACCCCGGTGTTCTGGAGCTTCATCGAACATGCGCTGACCCGCGACGAGCAGTGGTCCACCCGGGTGCGCGACCACATCCAGGACCGCTGCGGCAGACATACCCCGGAACGCGACGTCGTCACGGTCTCTGCCGAGCATGCACCGGCGATCGCCGCGTGGCTGCGCCGTGGACACACCCTGACCCTGGGCACCCTGATACGCCAACCCGACGACCGGACGGTGACGCTGCCACTGGCGGCCCTGGTGCTCGTCCGCGACGGCGAAACGCACTTCATGCCCGACGAGGACACACCACTGCGCCTCGACGACCAGGTGTTGCTGCTCGGAACTCCCGCCGGACTCTCCAGGGTGCGCGAGGTCTGCCACTATCCGGCCACCGTGGAGTACCTCGCCACCGGACGCGACGTTCCGCTGACCTGGGCATGGGCCACGCTCACCGGACGGCGCCGGTCGCGCCGGGAAGCCCCGCCCGTGCCGGACGGCCCAGCGACATAGTCGGCCATTCCTGTCGCCGGGTCCCTCTACAATCGAAACTATGTTCGAATCACTGTTCAAGCTCGACCCCGGCGCTGATGAGGCGTCGCTGATCGCCACGATCGAGGAACTGGAACGGTTCAAAGCAGCGGCCGCCGCCATGCAGGCTCAGGCCGCGGCCGCGTTCGAGGCCGCCCGAAACGCCCGCGAACAACAGGCCGGAATCCCC
>SYAB01000010.1 GCA_005787665.1 Actinomycetota bacterium | reverse complement strand
GGCGACCGCCACGAACCCGGCCAGCAGCAGGCCGGCCCGCGACCGGGGAGATTCAGGCTGTGTGGACGTGATGGGCTCCAATCCGAGTGCCATCGCAGAGTGTAGAACTCCTCTACGCTGCGGGACGGCGCCGGGAACTTTCCCCCGGCGAACCCCGACCAGATGGCATGAGTTTCGCGGGAGGAGCGGCCAGGTGATCTCTGACGTCGCCCTGCGGTGGTTCGTCACGGTGTTGTTCCTGTTCAGCGCGGCGGTCTGCGTCCGGGGCATCATCACCGGACGGCACAGCCCACAGACCCTGGTCAGTCACACGCTGCACGCCGTCATGGCTCTGGCGATGGCGGTGATGGCCTGGCCGCGCGGAGCCGAACTGCCGACGCGGGCGCCGATGATCTTCTTCGCGGCCGCCGCGCTGTGGTTCGCGGTGATCACGGTCGCGGGACGCCAACACCGGGTGGCCAACGGCTACCACACGCTGATGATGCTGGCGATGGCGTGGATGTACGCCGCCATGGGCGGTCTGCCGCTGCGACGGGAGCCCTCCATGGCGGATATGACGGGCATGCACTCGTTCGACGGTGCGTCCGGGGGGCATGGCGGTCACGCCGGACACGGCTCGCACTCCGCAGGCCACGCCGCCGGCCATGGCGGCGGTGATACCGCGGCGTGGGTGGGGATCGTGAACTGGGTGTGCGCCGTCGGTTTCGCGGCCGCGGCGGTGTTCTGGCTGTACCGCTATGTCACCACCCGCATCGCCCCCTCGGCGGGGACGGCGGATGCGGGCCTGGGCATCTTGTGCCAGTTTGCGATGGCCGCCGGAATGGCCATCATGTTCGCCGTCATGCTCTGACGGGTCAGGCCGCCGAGCCGTCGCTGGGCCGCAGGTGGCTCCGCCGCCGGCCCCGGGAGGCGTTGGTCGGCAGGAAGATCTCGTCGTCTGCGTCGTCGCGCGGTCGGCGATCGGGGTTGTGCCCCCCGGGGGCGGCCTGCCGCCACACCAGCCAGGCCAACGCGACCCCGGCCAGCACCGGCAGGTGCGTCAGCATCCGGTCCACGGTGACCCGCCCGGCCAGCGCGTCGACGACGACGTAGATCGACAGCACCGTCCCGAAAGCGGCCAGCACCCACGCAAGACCGCCGGCCACCGCGGGGCGGAACCCGGCGAGCACCATCACCGCACCCAGGGCGGCTGACCATGCGGTGGACTCGTTGAGGACATGGCCGCCCATCGCCGCGTGGGGAAGCCCGAGGTGGACCCCCAGCCCCTGGGCGAGCGCCAGCAGGATCTGGACGACGCCGACCGCGGCCAGGGCCAGCCGCTGCCAGGACACCGACCGCCACCGTGCGTGCCGGGCCGTCGTCTCGGGCTCCTGCTGCCGGACCGCGCTGACCTGCGAGCGCCCGGCAAGCCTGCGCAGCAGCTGGGTCTGTTCAACCGCCGCCGCCTGCCAGTCACGGCACGATGCGCAGCCGGCGAGGTGCTCGTCGACCCGGGCCGCGGGGATGGGTTCGCGCTCCCCGTCGATCCGGGCAGACAGCGCCTCACGCGCGGTGTCGCAGTCCATGCATCCATAGTCGCCCAACGCCGCCCCTTTGGTCCCGGGATCCGCCGGGAACCGAACACACCCTGTTCCCGGGATCCGCCGGGAACCGATCACCCACGCCGTGCGACTAGATGACCGGACCACCAGACCGAGCCCGGAGGAATCCCATGTCTACCGCCACGCACCTGGATCCGTCGGCAGGCACTCCCGCCATGATCGACGCCCGCGCCCCGCGCTTTACCGCCGCCGTCACCGCCGTGGTGCTCGCGCTCGTCCTGGTCGCGTCGCAGTTCGACCTCCGCGCCGCGGCGGTGATGCTGGCGGTCCAGATGATGGTCTTCGCCGTCGGTGCGCATTTCGGGCCGCAACGGCATCCGTATACCGCGGCGTATCGGCGCCTGATCGCCCCCCGGTTGGGCCCGGCGACCAAGAACGAGGCGGTCGAACCACTGCGGTTCGCCCAGATGCTGGGGGTGTTCTTCTGCGGCGTCGGCGTCGCCGGGTTCGCTCTGGGCGCGCCGGTCGTCGGCTATGTCGCGACCGGCTTCGCGCTCTTCGCGGCGCTGATGCGCGCGGTGTTCGGGGTCTGCCTCGGCCGCGGACCTTACATCGTGGTCACCAGGATGCGCGGCCAGGTCCCGGCCTGCTGCCAGAACAAGTGAGGAACTTTCGGGCCGTCGGACCGACTAATCGTCGAATGGCTCGCCAACACGACCGAATGAAGGAGAAAGCAGTGGCTGCAGGAGTTTTCATCGGTCGGGTCGGTGCCCTGGCCGTGTCGCTGGGCGTCGGGTTGGCGCTCGCGGCGCCGGTCACCGCATGGGCGGATGCCGAAGAATCCTCATCGTCGGCAGAGTCCTCCGCGGGTTCGCGGGCCAAAGGTGCCAACGGGGTCGGGCGCGCCCGCGGAAGCGCGTCGCGTGCGGCCCAGGACACCACCGCAACAGCGCCCCGACGGTCGCCGCGGGCAGCGGCGGCGGTCCCTGCGACATCCGTTGCCGATGTGACTTCGCGGCTGCCGAGAGCGGCTGGCCCCACGCGGGGCCCTGCACAGCGGGCTGTCCCTGCCCTCGCTGCCTCCGCGGCCGGTGGGTCCTCGGCCAGCGTCATCGCTGTGCCCGTGGTCGCCCCCAGGTCAGTGGTCATCGCACCGGGCGCGGCGGCGGCCGTGACGGCCAACCATGAGGGCGAAGAGCACCCCGTCGCCGCCAACCCGATCGCCGACCTGATCCGGACCTTCATCGGTGACGGCACCGTCGACAATCCGAACGCCGGCATCCTGTTCGGCAGCGGCTACAGCTATACCGAGTTCGATGACACCTATTGCACGGCAGCGGCGCCCTGCAACGGCGGCACCGGTGGGCTGATCGGCAACGGCGGCAACGGCTTCAACGGGGGTGTGGGCGGCGCGGCCGGCTGGTTCGGCAACGGCGGGAACGGCGGGAACGCGATAACCGCTGGTGCCGCCGGCGGCAACGGCGGACGCGGTGGAGTCCTGTTCGGCAACGGCGGAAACGGCGGGAACGGCGCGGCGGCCGTGGGGATGGCCAACGGCGGCGCCGGCGGGCGCGGCGGTATGGCCGGGTCGATGCTCGCTCTGGGGGAATTGATGCTTCCCACGAGCGTGTACGGCAACGGCGGTCACGGCGGGATC
The DNA here is from genome assembly GCA_005787665.1 of Actinomycetota bacterium. Next base: position 3,179 of record SYAB01000010.1, on the reverse strand, counting down.
GGCGGCAACGCCGTGATGGGTACTGCCGGCGCGGGCGGCGGGGGCGGGATGGCCGCCATCATCGGTTCCGGTGGCACCGGTGGGACCGGCGGCGCCATCGTCGGCGACGGCGGTGTCAACGCCAAGGCCGGCAGGGGCGGCAACGGCGGTATGGCCGGCTGGCTGACCGGTGCGGCGGGCGATGGCGGAGACGGCGGCAATGTCAACGGCGTCAACGGCGGAACGGCCGGCGACGGCGGGAACGGCGCGATGGGGATGGTGATCTTCACCCAGGGCGGCAACGGCGGCAAGGGCGGCACATTCGGCGGTGGCGTCACACTCGGTTCGGTTACCGGCGGTGACGGCGGAAACGGTGGCACCGGCGCCTGGCTGATCTTCGGGTCCGGCGGCGTCGGCGGCGACGGCGGCGCGGGCCTGCGGATGGGCGACGGCGGAGACGGCGGGCGGGGCGGAAACGGCGTGGGCATCAGCGACGGAGGGGCCGGCGGCAAGGGCGGCGCGGCCGGCAGCATGAAAGCCGATGCCGGGGACGGCGGCCGTGGTGGCATCGGTGGGGTCTTCGGCAACGGCGGACCCGGCGGCGACGGCGGCGTCTCCGAAGTGGGTGCTGGTGGCCGGGGCGGCGACGGCGGCGACACCATCTTCCTCGGGAACGCCGGCGACGGCGGCAACGCCGGCGACGGACTGGCCCCCGCAGACGGCGGCAATGGCGGCAACGCCACCCCGATCGTCGGCAACGGGGGCAATGGCGGCAATGGAACCGGCGGCGGATGCGGCGGCACCGGCGGCATGGGCGGCATGTTCCTCAGCAACATGGGCATGAACGGATCGCCGAACTGCGGTGGCGGTATGGGCGGTGGAATGGGCGCGATGGCGGCGGCGCCGTAGCGGGCAAGTATGGCCGAACCCGATCCCGCGAACAGGGCATTGCCCCGTTCGCGGGATCGGTGCGTGACACGGACGGGAGAAAGGAACGGAGCATGAATCTTGCCGCGATGGTGGGAATGCCCGGGGAAGCGTTGCGGGTGCCGCGTTGTCAGTGGCGTCAATCACTGACCGATGCGTTACGCGCGGCGTTCGCCTACCACTATGAGAACAACGCCTTCTACCGTGCCCAGTCCGAGGGGATCTCGCCCACCGACGTCACCGGCTATGAGGATCTGAAGAGGATCCCGTTGCTGCCGGTCGGCATGTTCAAACAAGCAGGCTCGCATGTCCTGTTGACCGGCGGGCTTGCCGATATCGAGACCGAGATCCGCTCGACCGGGACCGGCGGGGTCCCCTCGGTGGCCCGCCGCGACGCGCTGACGACCACCAGGGCGTCAGTCGGGATCCTCGGCGGATATCGGGACTTCTTCGGAATCTCCAGCGGCGCCGGTCTTTTCCTGTGCCCGTCGACCGCCGAAGTCCCCGAGATGGGGATGGTCAAGGTGTTCAACCTGATGACCGCGATGCTCGACGATCACCGCTACCTGGTGCGCAACTACTCCTTCGACCCCGAAGAGGCACTGGCCTACCTGCGCCGCTGGGAGGGCACGATGACCCGGCACATCATCGGCCCGCCGTTCATCGTGGCCCGGTTCATGCGGTACCTCGAACTGGAGTCGATCCCGCTGAGCCTGGATCCGGAGTCGATGATCATCATGCTCGGCGGCTGGAAGCAGTACACCGGGCGCTCGATCAGTCGCGACGAGTTCAACGACAAGGCGCAGCGATTCCTGGGGGTGGACCCTGCGCGCATCCGCGACATGTACGGGATGATCGAGTCGAACATGCTCGCCATCGAATGCGAGCACCACCGCAAGCACGTGCCCCCGTGGTGCTACGTGTCGATCCGCGACATCACCGATCCCGCGGTCGAACTCGCGCCCGGCAAGACCGGCGGCATCGCCATTCTGGACGCCCTCAACACCGCCTACCCCGGGTTCCTGCTCTCCGACGATGTCGGCGAGGTCGACGAGAGCGACTGCCGGTGCGGGCGCACCGGGCAGACGGTGCGGTTCCGTCGCCGCCGTCAGGGTGCCGAATTGGGTTGCTGCGCGGTCAGTATCGAGAAGTATCTCGACTCCAACCAGGTCGTCGCCGAGTGTGACCTCGCCGAGTCGACCGGGAGTCGATGACGTGCCCCGGTTCAGTCCAGCCGTTATCGACCACTTCACCAATCCGCGCAACTGCGGTCGGGTGGACGCACCCGACGTCGCCGCGTTCGTGGGCAACCCGGTGTGCGGCGATCAGATCCTGCTCACCGCCCACGTCGCCGATGACGCCGTCAGCGATATCGCCTTCGAGGCCTTCGGCTGTTCGGCCTCGCTGGCGGTCGCCTCGATCCTGACCGAGCGGTTGGCCGGCATGGCGCTGGCCGATATCGCCGCGCTCGATCAGGACCAGGTGGCCGACTGGGCCGGTGGCCTGGCACCGGAGCAACGCCATGTGGCCACGCTCGGCGCCGATGTGGCCCACCGCCTCGCCACCAACCACCGCGAGGGAATCATCGACGATGCCGGCTGACGTCTACCTGGACTACGCGGCCACCGCCCCGCTGCATCCGGCCGCTGCCCGCGCCGTCGGGGACGGACAGCGCCTGATCGGCAACCCGTCGAGCGATCACGAAGCAGGACGGTTGGCCGCCGATGCCCTCGCCGAGGCGCGGCGATCCATCGCCGGCCTGTTCGGCGTGACCCCCGCCGAGGTGGTGTTGACCTCCGGCGGCAGCGAATCCGACGCGCTGGCGCTGTGGGGCACCTTCGCGGCCCGAGGATTTTCCGGTCACCTGGTGACGACCTCCATCGAGCACTCGGCGGTCCTGGAGAACGCCCGTGCGCTGGCCGACCTCGGCGTCGAGGTCACCGTCGTGGACCCGAAATCGTCCGGGCACGTCTATCCGGCCGATGTCGGCGCAGCGCTGCGGCCCGACACCGCGCTGGTCTCGGTGATGCACGCCAACACCGAGACCGGCGCGGTTCAGCCGATCGCGCAGATCGCGGCCCTGACCCGCCAAGCAGGGGTCGCTCTGCACACCGCTGCCGTACACACGGCCGGAAAGCTCGATCTCGCAGACCTGGGCGCCACGCTGATCACGGTGTCGGCGCATAAGTTCGGCGGGCCGCGCGGGATTGGCGCGCTGGCGGTCCGCGACGGCCATGGGCTCGCTCCGCTGATCAGGGGCGGCGCCCAGGAGG
>SYAB01000069.1 GCA_005787665.1 Actinomycetota bacterium | reverse complement strand
TTATCAGGGTCAGGATCGGGTGGGCCGCCTGGTCGCACGACCGGCGTCGGAGGTGAACCATGGGCTGGATACCGGCGATCGCGACGCTGCTGATCGTGGCCGTCGGGGGCGGCTGGTTCTGGGCCGCCGTTGCTGCGCGGGTCGAAGCCGGGCGCAACAGAGCCCCGGTCCGCGGGCCGTTTCTGGCGGGCGTGCTGTGCGGAATGGCACTCGGGGTGGCACTGACGGCACGGCGGCGAGGACTCAACGCCCTGGGCGCCTCGTCGCTGAACGTCGTCCTTCGCCGACACCGGGTGCGGAGTGGCGTGTCCCTTGACGGCGTGGCGGTCCGGGTTCTCACCGGTGCGGCGGGGTTGGTTCGGGCCGCGCCGTTTGAGGTCGTGCGCCGGATCCGGGGATAGCCGTCTGGCTACCTGCCGGGGGCCATGGCCGGCATCCCGAGGGAGGCGGCCGACTCGGCTAATCGCCCGTCATAGGTGACGAAGGCGGTCAGCGTCGCGACGGAGGCCGCCACGCTTGCGGTCGCCAGGTGGATCGCGTCGAGGGAGCGTAACCGCGGATCCTGATAGGCCGCTGCGATGGCCCGCACGACGTCGTCGATATCGAAGAGGTCAAGCCTGGACAGGACGGCCGGAACCGATGCGAGAAGCTCAGGGCGGCCAGCTCGAATGATGGCCCTGGGCAGCTCCACTTCGGCCAAAGCCGATGTGAGCCAGGGCATCTCGAGGCGTTCATCGAGCCAGTCCGCCAACGCAGACGACTCCGCCTCAGCGCGAACCAGCTTCACCAGGGCCGAGGTGTCGAGGTAGATCACCTCAGTAGCGCTCGTCGTCGCGCATGCTGCGCAGCAGTGCGCCGGCGTCCTCGTCGCGCGCGGATGCCGGGTTCGGTCGCGGCGCGTGCCCGTGACTTCTGGCGGGGCGCACCCGGCCCGAGCCGAACAGGTCGTCCAGTGGGCCGGCGGACGCGGGCACGATGCGTGCGATCACCGAGCCGCGTTCGGTCAGGGTGATTTCCTCACCGGCTTTCACGCGCGCCAGGACCTTGGCGGTTTCTTGATTGAGCACGCGGACCGGAATGTCAGCCATACCCCGAATGTACTACGGAAATGTAGTACATGTGTCCGACCTATAGTCGTTCGATGGCACCTCACAGGCCCACCGCCACCGAACCGCCCGCCATCGCGGGGGTGCGTCGCTCCTTCGTGGTCGCACGGGGGGTGCGGTTCCACGTCACCGAGGCCGGGCCGGAGGATGGCCGACCGGTGATCGCGCTGCACGGCTGGCCCCAACACCACTGGGTCTACCGGGATCTGCTGGCCGACCCGCCCGCGGGGCTGCGCATCATCGCCCCCGATCTGCCCGGCTACGGCTGGTCGGGGCCGCCCCCGCACCGCTGGGCCAAGGACGACGTGGCCGCCGACGTGCTGGCTCTCATGGATGCCCTCGGAATCGACCGGGCCCTGCTGGTCGGCCACGACTGGGGTGGCTTCGTCGGCTACCGGATGCTGCTGGCCGCCCCTGAGCGCTTCGACGGCTACCTGGTGTGCAACATGGCCCACCCGTGGCAGACCCCGCGCACCACGCTGCCGCACTTCTGGCGTTTCCTGGCCTACCAGCCCTTCGTGGCCAGCGTCGGGGTGCCGCTGCAGCGGCGCACTCCCTACCTGGAGAAAGTGGTCTTCGCCGTCGGCCCCAAGCAGCATCGCCTCGAGCCCGCCGCGGCCCGAATCTATGCCGACCGGTTTCGCGATCCGGTGTGCGCCAGGACGGCGACCGACACGTACCGCACCTTCCTGTTGCGTGAATTGCCCGCCGCGGCAAGCCATCCCGAACTGCGCCGAGCCACCGTCCCGATCCGCGTCCTGTTCGGGATGCACGACTTCGCCGTGCATCCCTCGCTGGCCTCGCCGCGGACCGCCAAGGCCGACGACTACACCTTCGAGGCGGTCGACGCCGGACATTTCGTCATCGACGAGCGGCCTGACCTCGTGCGGGCACGGCTGATCGAGCTGGCAGAGCAGACCGCGAACCGGTAGGTGCAACCCCGGGCGGTCCGGCGGTCGGTGTCGGCTGCGGGGTTCACCACAGGGTCGGTACACCGCGGCAGTCGGCGAAGGCGGGATCTCCGGTGATGATGACCAGGGACTCGATCATTGCCTGCGCCGCGAGCATGCGGTCGAAGGATCGCGGCGAATCCACTCCAAGCGCCCGGCGAGCAGGGCATGGTCCTCTGTCACCGGGAGTCTGATGACCCCCCAAGCGATCGAGGTGCTTTCCGTAGGCGCCCAGCAGAGCGTCGGCCTGCGGCAGTTTCCCCAGTCGATGCTTGGTGGCGATCTCCCACGCCGATACCGGGCCCCTATAGTTCTGGCTGTGTCCGTTGCACCCGCGTGGTCTGCCGAGCGGCTCGGCGACCTGACCGGCAAGCGCATCATCGTGACCGGGGCGACCAACGGCGTCGGCCTGGGTACGGCCACCGCCCTGGCCCGGGCGGGTGCGGACGTGATCCTGGCGGTGCGCAACGCCGAACTCGGCCGGCAGCGGGCCGCGGCGATGGGCGGCTCGACGTCGGTGGTCGAACTCGACCTGGCCGACCTGGCGTCGGTCCGCGGGTTCCCCGAACGAATCGACGGCGACGTCGACGTGCTGATCAACAACGCCGGGGTGGTGACCCAGCATCGCGAGGAGACCGTCGACGGGTTCGAGATGATGCTGGCCACCAACATGCTCGGGCCGTTCGCGCTGACGAATCTGCTACTGCCGCGGGTGCGTTCGCAGATCATCAACGTCGGCTCCGAGGCGCACCGCTCGGCCACCCTGCGACTCGACGACATGCACCTGCGCCGCCGCAAGTGGACGCCGATGGGCGCCTACGCCCGATCGAAGCTGGCGGTGATGATGTGGGGACTGGAACTGGACCGCCGACTGCGGGCCGCCGGGTCTCCGGTGGTCGCTCAGCTCACCCACCCCGGGTGGGTTGCCTCGAACCTCTCCCATGTGTCGGACTCGCCGCTGATGTCATTGGCACACAGGACCGTCAAGGCCGCGGCCGACCGACTGGCCAACGATATCGACGAAGGTGCGGCGCCAACGCTGTACTGCCTGAGCGAGCCGATCCCGCCGGGCAGCTACGTCGGCGTCAGCGGCAGGTTCGGGTTGCGCGGCGGGCCGGTGCTCACCGGCCGGTCGGTGCTGGCCTGCGACTACGCCGCCGCGGCGGACGTCGTGGCCTTCGCCGAACGGGAGACCGCCACGGCACTGTCGGTGTAGGCGCTCACCCCGGGGCCGCGCTCAGTCCAGTCGCCCCGCGTCGATCACCCTCAGCACCGCCGCGCCCTCGGCGTCGGAGGCCTCCAGGTCGACCTCCACCTCGATGCCCCAGTCGTGGTCCCCGGCCGGGTCGTCGAGGATCTGCCGGACCCGCCACGCGCCGGGCCGGCGGTCGATGATGAGCAGGGCAGGCCCGCGGGCGTCGGCGCCGGTGCCCACGTCGTCGTGCTCGACGAAGTAGTCCTCGATGACCTCCTCCCAGCGGTCCGCGGTCCACCCCGACCCGGAGTCCAACTCGCCCAACACCTCCCACCGCCGCCGGGCGAACAGTTCCACCCGCCGGAACACCGCGTTGCGGACCATCGCCGTGAACGCCCGCTCGTTGCCGGTCAACGGTCGGGTCGGCACGGCCACCGGCGCGCTCGGTCGCTGATCGGGGCTGGTGAGTTGTTCCCACTCGTCGAGCAGGCTGGAGTCGACCTGACGCACCAGTTCGCCGAGCCACTCGACGATGTCGGTGAGTTCCTCGGTCCGGGCCGCGGCCGGCACCCCGGAGCGCAACGCCTTGAACGCGTCGGAGAGGTAGCGCAGCACCGCCCCCTCCGAGCGGACCAGGCCATAGACGCTGACGTACTCCCGGAAGGTCATCGCCCGCTCCCACATCTCGCGCACCACCGACTTCGGCGAGAGCTGTCCGTCGGCGGCCCACGGGTTGGTCTGCAGATACACCGCGAAGGTGTGCCGCAGCAATTCCTCGAGAGGCTTGGGGTAGCTGACGTCGTCGAGCAGCGCGATCCGCTCGTCGTACTCGATGCCCTCGGCCTTCATCTGCGCCACCGCCTCGCCGCGGGCCTTCTTCAGCTGAGCGGCCAGGATCTGGCGCGGATCCTCGATGGTCGCCTCAATCACCGAAACCACATCCAGGGCAAAGGTTTCCGACGCCGGGTCCAGTGCCTCGATCGCGGCCAGGGCGAACGTCGACAGCGGCTGGTTGAGGGCGAAATCACGCGGCAGATCCACCGTCAGCCGGTAACGCCGCCCGTCTGGGAGCGGTCCATCGAGGCGCTCGAGCACTCCGGCCTGCAGCAGCGAGCGGGCGATGCCGACCGCCTCGAGGATGTGCCGGCGCTGGCGTGCGCGAGGCTCGTGGTTGTCGGTGAGCAGCCGGCGCATCGCGGCGAACGGGTCACCGGGGCGGTCGACGACGTCGAGGATCATCGCCGTGGAGACCCGCATATTCGACGTCAACGGCTCCGGGGCCGCCTCGACGAGCCGGGTCATGGTGGCCTCGCTCCACGGGACCATGCCCTCTGGGGCCTTGCGGCGCACCAACTTGCGGCGCTTCTTGGGATCGTCGGCGACCTTAGCGAACTGCTTGAGGTTCTCCACCTCGTGATCGGGGGCCTGCACGATGACGGTGCCGGCGGTGTCGAAGCCGGCCCGCCCGGCCCGGCCGGCGATCTGGTGGAACTCGCGGGCGTTCAGCAGCCGGCTGCGGGTGCCGTCGTACTTCGACAGCGCCGAGAACACCACGGT
>SYAB01000068.1 GCA_005787665.1 Actinomycetota bacterium | reverse complement strand
GGGCGATCGGCCGGAACACCCCGACCCTCGGCACCAATGCCGAGAGCCGGTGCACGATGCCCAGCGCGATGGTGGACTTACCGGTCTCGCCTTCCGGAGAGGCGACGTCGCTAGAGATGGGACCTTTCGCGGGGCGACCACTTGTCACGACGACAGCATCCCCTACTCGGCCCGCCGGCTAGCCCAGTTTGCGCAGCCGAGGCGCCAAATCGCGCTCGAAGAGTTCCAGGAACCGGCGCTGGTCGTGGCCGGGGGCATGGAACACAAGGTGATTGAGTCCGTACTTGAGGTAGTCGGCCACCTTCTCCACGGCCTCGTCGGGATCGGAAGACACGATCCAGCGCCGGGCGACCTGCTCGATGGGCAACTCATCGGCGAGGCGCTCCATCTCCATCGGGTCGGACACGCTGTGCTTCTGCTCCGGGGTCAGCGACAGCGGCGCCCAGAACCGGCAGTTGTCCAGCGCAGCTTGGGGATCGGTGTCGTAAGAGATCTTGATCTCGATCATCTTGTCGATATCGGCGGCATTGCGCTCCGACAGCGCCGCCCCTTCCAGGACGGCCGGGATCAGCTTCTCGGTGTAGAGCTCCTCGCCCTTACCGGAGGTGCAGATAAACCCGTCGCCGGCCCGGCCGGCGTACTTGGCCACCGCCGGTCCGCCAGCCGCGATGTACACCGGCACTCCCCCGGCGGGACCGTCGTAGAGGGTGGCGCCCTTGAGGTGGTAGTAGTCGCCGTCGAAGTCCGTCCGCTCGCCGCGCCACAATTCGCGCATCAACCGCACCGACTCCCGCAGCCGGGCGAATCGTTCTTTGAACTCCGGCCACTCGCCGGTGAATCCGGTAGCGATCTCGTTGAGTGCCTCACCGGTGCCGACTCCGAGGAAGATCCGCCCGGGATAGAGGCACCCCATGGTGGCGAAGGCCTGGGCCATCACCGCCGGGTTGTACCGGAAAGTCGGCGTCAGCACCGAGGTGCCCAGCGTGATGTGCTTGGTGCGCTCCCCGACGGCAGTCAGCCACGACAGCGCGAACGGCGCGTGCCCGCCGTCGTGGCGCCAGGGCTGAAAGTGATCGCTCACCGACGCGCTGTCCATTCCGTGCGCCTCGGCCAACACGCCCAACTCGACCAGCTCGCGCGGCCCGAACTGCTCCGCCGACGCTTTGTATCCCAACCTCAGTTCAGCCACATCCATGTTTCTACCCCAGGGCTGCCTACACTTCGGCCATGACCCCGGTGTTGACCGCCGTCACCGATCACGTCCACCTGGCCCAGACGTCCCTGGTGAACTGGACAATCGTCGCCGGAGACTCGGGTGCCATGCTCATCGACGCCGGCTTTCCAGGCAATCGTGACGATGTTCTGACATCGCTGCGCAGGCTGGGTTTCGGACCCGAGGATCTCGGCGCGATCCTGCTAACGCACGCCCATATCGATCACCTGGGCTCTGCGATCTGGTTCGCTCACACCCACGGCCCACCGGTGTATTGCCATCCCGCAGAAGTGGCCCATGCCCGTCGCGACTACCTCGAGCAGGCGTCTCCGGCTGCTCTGATGACCCAGGCCTGGCGGCCGCAGTGGCTGCGGTGGTCGGCGCAGGTGGCGGCCAAGGGTGCCCTGCAGCGCGCGGGCATACCCGCTGCCCGGCCGCTGACGGCCGAGATCGCCGCGACCCTCCCCGGCCGCCCGAGAGCACTACCGACGCCCGGGCATACCAGCGGGCATTGCTCGTATGTGGTTGACGGCGTGCTGGTAGCCGGCGACGCACTCGTCACCGGCCATCCGCTGTCACAGCGACGCGGCCCCCAACTGCTGCCGTCGCTGTTCAACCACAGCGACGACGACTGCGCGCGCAGCCTCTCGGTGTTGGCCACCGCCGGCACCGACGTGCTGATCCCGGGCCACGGCGAGGTGTGGAACGGGCCGATCGCCGACGCAGTGCGCCTGGCCGCCACCTAGCTCCCCCACCGAGCTCCCCCAACTAGGTTCCCCCACCTAGGTTCCCCCACCTAGGTTCCCCCACCTAGGTTCCCCCACCGCGAGCGTGCGTGTCGGTCCGTCAACACGCCGCGTGGGGCGCACAGTTCGCGCACCGTCGTCATACACAGGGCTGACTTTCCGGGCACGGTGGGGTTGGACACCATCACCACGTGCGTGCAGAACTCACGGCCCTCTTCGACAGTCAGCACGGCGTTGCGACGACGGCACAGATCCTTGCCGTGACAAGCAGGCGTCACCTCGAGACACTGCTGAGTTGCGCGGCAGTGGAACGTATCTGGCACGGTGTCTATAGCCTCGGACCCACGGATACCGAGCGCAGGATCCGCGGGCTCGACCTATCCTGTGGCGAGGAGATCGCCGTCTGCCTGGACACCGCCGCACAGTTCTACGGGTTCGATACCGAGGGAGGCGCCGACCTCCATGTACTCAACCCAACCGGCCACCAGCTTCGTTCAGCACCTGGCCTGGTGGTGCACCGCCGAGAGGGAGTCCCACTGGCATCGGCCTTGGGACGGGCGGCGAGCGCGCCCGCCTGGACCGCCGTCGAAGTCGCGCGCACACGAACGCGGCCACGAGCCCTGGCCACTCTCGACGCGGCGTTGCGATCCGGTCATTGTGACCCGCCGGCACTGGGCGCCGCGATTTTCGCGCAGGCAGGGCGGCGCGGCATCATCAACGTTCGCCAACTTTTTCCGCTTGCCGACGGCAGGGCAGAGTCGCCGATGGAGAGCGAAGCCCGACTGGTGATGATCGACGGCGGGCTACCGACTCCGGTACTCCAGCATGAGGTCATCGATGCCCGGGGCAGGCTGCGCCGTCTCGACTTCGCCTGGCCGGAGAAGAGGGTGGCCGCCGAGTACGACAGCGACGAATGGCATGCCGGGGCTGATGCGCTGCGGCGCGACCGGGAAAAGCTGGCCGCACTGCAGGATCTCGGGTGGACGGTGGTGCCGATCGTGGCCGACGACGTACGCCGACGCCCGCAGGTGCTGGTGGACCGCATCGGCGGCCACCTCAGCCGGGCTCAGGTGGCGTGAGCGTGCGCTAACTGCCCGCGTTTGGCGGCGTGTTGGCGTGCCGACACGCACGCTCGCGGGGATGCGAGCTAACCCAGGGCCCGGGCCAGGTCGGCGAGCAGGTCCTCGGTGCCTTCGAGGCCGACCGAGATACGCACCACGCCATCGCCCAGGCCGATGGCGGCCCG
>SYAB01000067.1 GCA_005787665.1 Actinomycetota bacterium | reverse complement strand
TAGTCCAACCCCACCAGTGTCAGTGCCCGGCCCAGGCCGCGGCCCTGGGCCGCGGGGTCGACGCCCACCACGTACACCGCGCCCACCGGCCCGGCGGCGGCATCGGCGTGCACCTTCGTCCAGTGAAAGCCCAGTAGCGCGCCGGTGGCGTCGTCGCAGGCGAGGAACAATCCGCTCGGATCGAACCAGGGTTCGGCGACACGTTCGGCGATATCGGCATCCGCCCAGCCGCCCTGCTCAGGGTGCCAGTCGAAGGCGGCGTTGTTGACCCGCAATAACTCGGGATTATCCCGGGAGCCGCGGTAGGCGCGAACGGAGACACCGACAGGCACGACAGGTTCCGGGATGTCCTGCAACAGTCGGCGCATCTGGATCAGCTCACGCGCAGCACGCAACCCGCAGACATCAGCAACGGCGCGGGCGCCCGGACCGGTGCCATGTGCCCAGAACCGCACCCGCGGACCGCTGCGCTCGATCGCCGCCCGCACCAGGGCGCTCCCAACGCCGCTTCGGCGGGCATCGGGATGCACCACTAACTCCACTGTCGCGTCGTCGGCATCGGTGCGGCTGGGTGCCAGGTTGAGGTAACCCGTGATGGTGCGCGGGTCGGACGGATCCGTGACGACGAGATGTTCAGTGCGCTGTCGGCCGAGTTCCCGCAGCACCTGCTCCCCCACCGGGCTGACTCCGTCGACACTTCGGGCCGCATCGATGACACCGCGAACGCCGGACACCTCGGCTGGGGTCAGCGAACTACGCCAGGGGGCAGCCCTCAACGGCCGGGCAGCGAGTGCGACAGGCCGGCGGCGGTGCCGTCAGGCCTCTCTGCCCCCAAGTCGTCGTGGCTCAGCCCGGGATCGTCCACGGGCTGGGGAACCACTTCCGAGGAATCGGCTTCCGGGGCCCGGTTGCGTGCTGGGCGGACCGCCTTGTAGCCGACGTTGCGGACCGTGCCGATCAGGGCCTCGTACTCGGGGCCAAGCTTTGCGCGCAACCGCCGGACGTGGACGTCGACGGTTCGGGTTCCGCCGAAGAAGTCATAGCCCCAAACTTCCTGCAGCAGCTGTGCTCGCGTGAACACCCGGCCGGCGTGCTGCGCCAGGTACTTCAGTAGTTCGAATTCCTTGTACGTCAGATCCAGTGGGCGGCCACGCAATCGGGCGGTATAGGTTCCCTCGTCGATGACGAGTTCGCCAAGGCTGACATTTCCCAGGTTCTCCTGGTTGGCCAGTCCGCCCCGCCGGCCCACCAGGAGGCGCAGTCGAGCGTCGATCTCTGCCGGGCCGGTGCCCGGCAGGAGAATATCGTCGATACCCCAATCGGTGTTCACCGCGACCAGACCACCCTCATTGACGACCGCGACGACGGGCGCCGGGGCACCGGTGGACCCCAGCAACCGGCACAGGCCCCGGGCCGCCGCCAGATCATGACGCGCATCCACCAGGGCGACGTCGGCCGCACCGGCGTCGAGCAACGAGGAAACCTCGCTCGGCGCGCAGCGCACGGTGTGCGCCAACAGTGATAACGAGGGCAGCACCGCGTCAGGGTTCGGATCAGCAGTCAGAAGTAACAGGTCCAACGGTTTCTCCAGGGTCGGAGACACTCTAACCCCCGACCTGCCGTTACCGGCGATTCGGAGGGCCGGAAATCCTGGTAGGAGACAATACCGGCGTGCGGAGGCAAGTGGCGGCGGTGGCGACGGTGCTCACGGTCGTCGCAGGCGGCGTCGGCGTCGACACCGCGGCCGCCATCTATGCGGAATACCAGCTGTCGCGTCATGTCCGCTCCGCCACCGGCCTGCCTTTCGATCCGTGGGTGGCGATCCTGGGCTTTCCGTTCATCCCCCAGGCGCTCGCACACCGCTACCGCGAACTGGAGATTAGGGCTGGCGGCGTCGATCACCCGGTGGTAGGCAAAGTCGCACTCGAGGCGACCATGCACGATATCGGTTTGACGCAGGCCTCCTGGCTGATGCGGCCCGACGCCGATCTGCCGGTCGGCAAGCTCGAGAGTCGGATCATCATCGACTCCCGCCATCTGGGCGGCTTCATGGGCGTCAAGGACCTCTCGGTAGGGGCGCCCGCGGCCGACACCAACGACGCCACCGGTGGCACCACGGAATCCGGCATCTCCGGCAACAAGGGACGCGTGTTCACCGGTACCCCGACGAGCGCCGGGTTCGACAAGCGGGTGAGCGTCACCGTCGACCTGTCCGTCGCCGGCCCCGAGCAGACGACACTGATTCTGACCCCGACCGCAGTGGTGACCGGCCCGAACACCGCCGATCAACCGGTGCCCAACGACAGGCGCGCGGCTGTCCTCGGCGCGTTTGCGGCCACCATGCCTGGGCAGCGATTGCCGTTCGGCCTGCGACCGACCACCGAGGGCGCCCGGGGCTCGGACATCATCATCGAAGGCATCGACACCAACGTCACCGTACGACTCGACGGATTCACCCAATCGTGAGTGCCCTTGTCACCGCGGCAGCGGCTATCGCCGCTGCCCTGGGGCTTGCCGGCGCGGCGGGCGTACTGCACAACCGGCGTTCGGGGGTGTTGCGCGACATCGCCGACCCGGCCGACCTCGACACCACCGATTTGGGGCTGTCATTGACGGCGCCGACGATCGTGCACTTCACCGCCGAATGGTGCGGTCCCTGCGCCGCGGTACGCCGGGTGGTCG
>SYAB01000066.1 GCA_005787665.1 Actinomycetota bacterium | reverse complement strand
GGAACCGCCAGTCGTCGAAGACCCGCGCCGGTCAGCCCTGCTACGGCTGCACCGAGCCGGAGTTCCCGCACTTCGACCTCGCCCCGGGCACGCTGTTCAAGACCCAGAAGGTGGCCGGGGTGATCCCGAAGGAGACCGGGACGGGGACCAAGAAGCTGACCTACATGGCGGCCGCAGCCGCCGCCCGGGTCGCCGCGCCGCAGTGGTCCAAAGAGGACATGTTCGTCGTCTAGCCGCCACCTGACTCTCACCGAACAGCTTCTCCCGAAAGGACTTTCATGACCTCGCTCGACCTCCACGTCAGCCCGCTCGGACGCGTCGAGGGTGACCTCGACGTCCGGGTCACCATCGAGGACGGTGTCGTCACGTCCGCCTGGACCGAGGCGGCGATGTTCCGCGGCTTCGAGATCATCTTGCGCGGCAAGGACCCGCAGGCCGGACTCATCGTCTGCCCGCGTATCTGCGGCATCTGCGGCGGCAGCCACCTCTACAAGTCGGCCTACGCCCTGGACACCGCCTGGCGCACCCACATGCCCACCAACGCCACCCTGGTCCGCAACATCGCCCAGGCCTGCGAGACCCTGCAGTCGATTCCGCGCTACTTCTACGCGCTGTTCGCCATCGACCTGGTCAACAAGAACTACGCCAAGTCGGCGCTCTACGACGAGGCCGTACGCCGCTTCGCCCCCTACGTCGGCACCGCCTACCAGAAGGGTGTGGTGCTGTCCCAGAAGCCGGTCGAGGTGTACGCCATCTTCGGCGGCCAGTGGCCGCACTCCAGCTTCATGGTGCCCGGCGGCGTGATGGGTGCGGCGACACTCTCCGACGTCACCCGCTCGATCGCGATCCTGGAGAACTGGAAGGACAACTGGCTGGAGTCCGACCTGCTGGGGTGCAGCATCGACCGCTGGCTGGAGAACAAGACCTGGGAGGACGTGCTGGCCTGGGTCGACGAGAACGAGTCGCAGTACAACAGCGATCTCGGCTTCTTCATCCGCTACTCGCTCGACGTCGGCCTGGACAAGTACGGCGCGGGCGTCGGCAACTACATCTCGATGGGCACCTACTTCGACCCGAAGCTCTACTCCACCCCGACCATCGAGGGGCGCAACAAGGCGCTGATCGGCCGCGGCGGGATCTTCGCCGGCGGCCAGTGGCACGATTTCGACCAGGCGCGAGTCCGCGAGGACGTCACCCACTCGTTCTACGAGGGCAGCCGGCCGCTGCACCCGTTCGAGGGTGAGACCATCCCGATCGACCCGGAGAAGGCCAAGAAGCAGGGCAAGTACAGCTGGGCCAAGTCGCCGCGCTACGAGCTGGACGGGCTGGGAAATCTGCCCCTGGAAACCGGGCCACTGGCCCGCCGGATGGCCGCCGCCGGGCCGAACGCCGCGGCGCACCAGGACAACGACCCGCTCTTCCTCGATATCTACAACAAGATCGGCCCGAGCGTTCTGACCCGTCAGTTGGCCCGGCTGCACGAGGCGCCTAAGTACTTCAAGTGGGTGCGGTCCTGGCTCGATCAGCTCGACCTCAAGGAGAGCTTCTACAGCAAGCCGACCGAGCACGCGGAGGGCAAGGGCTTCGGCGCCACCGAGGCAGCCCGCGGATCGCTGGCCGACTGGATCGTCATCGAGAACAGCAAGATCAAGAACTACCAGGTGGTCACGCCGACGGCCTGGAACATCGGACCCCGCGACGGGAACGAAGTGCTGGGCCCGATGGAGAAGGCGTTCATCGGCTCGCCGATCGTCGACCCGGAGGACCCGGTCGAACTCGGTCACGTGGCGCGCAGCTTCGACTCCTGCCTGGTGTGCACCGTGCACGCCTATGACGGCAAGACCGGCAAGGAGCTCTCGAAGTTCGTCATCAACGGCATGGTGTGAGAGGTCCCCACGGGATGGGCTGCGGGTGACTGAAGAGGTCACGCCGGCCTCGGAGCTGGATCTTGAACCGCCCGGCTGCGCGGTGCTCGTGGTCGGCTGCGGCAACCTGTTGCGCGGCGACGACGGCGTGGGCCCGGTGCTCGTCCGCCACCTGTGGGATCGCGGGGTCCCCACCGGTGCGCGGTTGGTCGACGGCGGAACAGCCGGTATGGACGTCGCCTTCCAGATGCGGGGAGCCGCGCAGGTGGTGATCGTCGATGCCGCGGCCACCGGGGCGGCCCCCGGGACGCTGTATCGGGTTCCCGGCGAGGAACTCGGCGAACTGCCCCCGCTCGAGGGTCTGCACACCCACGCGTTCCGGTGGGATCACGCGATCGCCTTCGCTCGCTGGGCACTCGCCGACGCCTGTCCGACCGACATCACCGTGTTCCTCATCGAGGTCGCCTCGGTCGATCTCGGCGCCGAACTCTCCGATCCGGTCCAGGCCGCGATGGAGCAGGTGATCGAGCTGATCGAGCGTGACTACCTGGCTCCGCTGCGTCCCCGGGCCGACCGCGACAGCCAGGTGCAGATCACCGACGAGGGCTACCTGAGAATGGATGCGGCGCTGGCGGGCACCCGCTTCCCGTCCGATGCCTGCGCCGCGGTGATCCGGGACGGTCAACTGTGGCTGTTCCCGTTGCGCGGCCCCAGCAGCGGTGGTCTGCTGCTCAAGCAGCGCAACGTCGCCGGGGACCGCGCGGTTCTGGTGCGCGAGATCCTCGGTGACCGCGTCGTGGCCGGAACCCGGGCCGCCCTCTGGGACGACGAGCACAAGGCGCTGCGGATATCGCTGGAAGCGTGATCGCGATGACAGAACCGCCGCGACCCAAAACCACGGTACGTCCGCACAGTTCAGCCGACGATGCGCTGGACGTGCAGACCGTGGTGGTGGAGGATCGCGGCCAGTGGGCGGTGGAGATCGTGGTCGTCTTCGCCGACGGTGTGGTCCGCAAACGGATTCACACCCATCGCACCAAGGCCCGCGCCGAACTGGCCGCGGACCTGATCAAGCGCGCCGCCGAGCGCGACATCCGCGGACCCCTCCACGGATGAGACGACAAGGAGAGCTGTGAACGACCTGCTGGACCCGGCCGTGCTCGCCGTCCGGCCGCAACCGCTCGGTGCCTTCCCGCTGCCGGTCGGCTATCTGCTGGTGCCGGCCTCACCGGACACCGAGGCGGCCCGCACCGCGCTGCTGGCCGGCCAGATTCCCGACTGGCCCGCTGAGCTGAGGGCTCATCAGCTGGCGTTGGCCGGTGATCGCGAGGGGGCGCTGGCCGAACTGACCGGTTCGGATCCGATCAGCCGTTACAACCGATTCGTGATGGACCCCGACGCCGAGGATCCTGACGAGCTGCGCTCACTGCTGGGCGAATTCGCGGTCATGGTGGATGTCGTGCTGTTCGCGCTCGGCCGCACCGACACTCCGCCGGAACTGGGCACCCTCACCGGCGAACTGGCGGCCGTGGCCGGTTCGGCGCACGCTGGTGCGGCACTGGATGCCGGCGACCCGGAGTCGGCCGTCGCGGCATTGGATCGCGCAGCTGAAGCGGCCGCGGGAGTGTCTGATCCGCTGAGTGGAGTGCTGACCGGCGCGTCGGCGTCGATCGTCGCCGACGCCGGCGGCGCTGACGCCGCCGCGCGGTTTGAACGAGCGCTGCGGGCGATGGAGGGTGCCGACGGTCTGCGTCTGGCTCGAGCCGAACTGCATCTGACTTTGGCCGGGCTGCTGCACGAGCAGGCCGGCGACCGGCCGGATATGCTGAACCGCGCTGTGCCGCATTACCATTCGGCGCTACAGCTGGTGTTGCGCGATGAGGCGCCGCTGCTGTGGGCCTCAGCCCACGCCAACCTCGCGACCGCGTATCTGACCATGCCCATGACTGAGGCCTCCGACCAGCTGCGACTCGGCGTGGCAGCCCAGTCGCTGCGATCGGCGTTGAAGGTCTACACCCCGGAGGACTATCCCGAGCAGTGGGCGAGCGTTCAGCTCAACCTGGCCAATTCCCTGGTTTACACACCGTCCAGCCACCAGGTCGACAATCTGGTCGAGGCGGTCGAACTCTACGAGGCGGTGCTGGCCGCGCGTGATCGCGATACCGACCCGACGGGTCGGGCGCGGGTGCTGGCCAACCAGGGCAATGTGCTGGCTCATCTCGGTGACTTCGATCAGGCGAAGGCCAAGCTGTATGAGGCCAGGTTCCTTTTCGAGGAACTCGGTGACCACGATGCGGTCCGCACGGTGCGCGGTGTGCTCGACGAAATCGCCCGCCAGTCCGCACTGACCCGCACCGAGGGGGAGGGCGATGACTGAGCCGTCCACCGCGGACGCGACATTCGAGGAACTCGCCGCACGTGTCGACGACGCCGTCTCGGCACTGGAGGGGCTCGACCCGGCCGCGCGGGCGGCCGCCGAGGAACTCAAGGCCGCTGTGGAGGCGGTTCACCGGGCCGGACTGGTCACCCTGGTCCGGGCAATGCGCGCCGACGAGAGCGCCCGGGCGGTGCTGTTCGAGGTGGTCGACGATCCGGCGGTGCGTCTGTTGCTGTCGCTGCACGGCATCATTCGTCCCGACCCGGTGACCCACGCCGGGCAGGTGCTCGATACCGTCCGCCCCCAGCTGCACAGCCACGGCGGCGACGTATCCCTGGTGCGGGTCGAGGACGGGACGGCATTCGTCCGGCTCGAGGGTGCCTGCAACGGCTGCTCGATGTCCTCGGTAACGCTGCGCAACCTGGTGGAAGAGGCACTGGTACAGGGTGTTCCGGCGATCACCGCGGTCGAGGTGGTGGCCACCGAGCCGACGCCGACGCTGATCCCGTTGGAGTCGCTGCGTATCGGCCGCGACCCCGCGGCCGAGGGGTGGGCCCGGATCGGTCCGGCCGGCGAACTGGCGCTCGACGACATCTCGGTGGCGACGGTGACCCACAACGGCCGCTCCCTGGAGGTCATCATCGTCAATCTCGGCCAGCGGCTCTCGGCCTACCGCAACGAGTGTGCACACGAGGCTCTGCCGCTCAATGACGCGATGCTGGACCTCAGTAACGGCACGCTCACCTGCCCATGGCACGGGTTCTGCTACGACGCGAGTTCGGGGGAGTGTCTCAGCGCCCCTGGCGCCCAACTCGAGCAGTTGCCGCTGCGGGTGGACGACGGCGAGGTCTGGGTGCGCGTCGGGTGAGCCGCTACACCGTCCGGCACAACATCAGCGGTGTCGGCACCCGTCCCGACCCGGTCGCCGAGGTGGATCTGTCTGATGGCTGGGAGCCGCACGTGTGGCTGGGTGCACCGGCGCCGGGAGGCCTTGCCCTGCCCGCCGCGCAACCGTCGATGGCCTGGATGTACTCCCCCCGCGGAGTGTTCGTCTCCGACGAGCATCTGGTGGTCGCAGACAGCGGAAACCACCGGGTGCTGATCTGGCACGGCATCCCGGACAGCGATGAGCAGCCGGCCGACATCGTGCTGGGCCAACCCGACGGCCAGACCGAGGGACCTGCCGCCGGCGGGCGCGGACCGGAGCGTGGGATGCACCTGCCGACCGGCGTGCTGGTGCACGACGGCGCGCTGGTCGTCGCCGACGCCTGGCACCATCGAATCCTGCTGTGGGACAACGTGCCGACTGCCAGCGACGTGCCGCCTGACCGCGTGATCGGCCAACCGGACGCCGGCTCGGTCGAGGTGAATCGTGGTGGGGACTGCTCGGCGACCAGCTTCTACTGGCCCTTCGGGATCGCGATGGTCGGCACCAGCTTCTGGGTCGCCGACACCGGAAACCGGCGGGTTCTGGGCTGGCACAACGGCATCCCTGCCGCCGATCAACCGGCCGACGTCATCCTGGGCCAGCCTGATGCGGTATCCCATGCGGAGAACCGGGGCGGGCCGGCCGGACCGGACAGCTTCCGTTGGGCGCATGACATCGCCGGCCGGGATGACCTGCTTCTGGTCGCCGACGCCGGCGATCATCGGCTACTGGGCTGGTCACCGCAGCCTGACTCCGACCGGCCCGCCGATCTAGTGATCGGCCAGCCGGATTTCACCAGCGCCGAGGAATGGCCGTACGGCCCGCACACAGCGGACCGCATGCGTTTCCCGTATGCGGTGTGTCTCGACGGGTCCGCAGACTCTGAACGGCTGGCGGTCGCCGACACCGCCAACAATCGGATTCTGCTGTGGGATGGCGTGCCCGATGGCCCCATCGGAGCTGGAGCGGCGCACGTTCTGGCCCAACCCGACTTCAGGTCCAACGGCGAGAACCGCTGGACCTCGGTGTTGCGCAACACCCTGTGCTGGCCGTACGGACTGTCGCTGCACGGGGACACCCTGGCTGTCGCGGACTCCGGCAACAACCGGGTGATGATCTGGCGGAGGGGCGCATGAGACCGCGGATTGTCCAGTCCGACGGTCAGATCGGCTTCTACTGGGCCACCCCGACCGGGGCGCCCACCTCATTGCAGTCCCTCGTCGTCGACGATGACGAGCCGGACCGGCTGGTCGCCACCCACCTGGAAGCTCTCGACGACGCGCTGATCATCGCCGCGGAACGTTTCGGGGAGATCCTCGGCGGCGGCCGCGGCCCGGCCGACGCCGCCGAGCGCGACGACCTCCTCGAACTGCACCGCATGTGCGACCGGTTGTGCTTCGAATACGCTGCGGCACTGGAGAAGACGGGGCTGGTCGCCGACCTGCGGGCCGGCAAGATCGTCGGGACGGCGGCGTTGTTCTCCATCCGGGCACGTCAGCCCCTGGGTCTGCTCGGCCCGGCTCCGTTCGACGGCGAACTCGACGACCCCGAACCCGGCGTCGTCGGCGGGTACGGCGAGTTCCATCAGATGGACCCGGACAAGCCCTGGCAGGGGGGGCGCTGGGTGGTGCGAACCGAAGCCGGGCAACGGTTTCCGCTGACCTTGTCGATGCTGATGTTCGATAGCTCCGGGGCCAACAAGGAGGGTGCCCGCACCGAACACCGCGACGCCCTACGGACCGTCGTGACGTCGGCCGGCCTGCCCGAAGCCGACCCGATGGCGACCACCTGCGCGTTGGATTGGCTGCTCTACGACTGGCTGATGGCCCACCGGGACGGCCCCGACAGCGCCGAGATCGTCTTTCCCAAGGGTTATGACGATGTCCCCGCCCTCATCGTGGCCGCGGCCGCCGCGTCGGTCGCGGCGCGGGCGACGTTCGACCCGGGGCTGGTGTTGGGCGGTCGATGACCATCATCATCGACCCGGCCGAGTTCTTCTCCGCTGACGCCATTCAGGACCCGTACCCGCTGTACGCACGGCTGCGCGCGGAAGGCGGCGTCCATCGGGTCGGCGACTCCGGCTTTTACCTCATCAGCAGCTGGGCGGCGGTCAGCGAGGCGGCCAACCGTCCGCAGGACTTCTCGTCCAATCTCACCGGGCCGATCACCTACAGTCCCGAACGTGGGGTGAATCCTCTGCCGATGGACGGTCTGGGCGGCCCGACCCATATCCTGGCCACCGCGGACGATCCGCCGCATGCGGTGCATCGCAAGCTGCTGGTCGGTCACTTCACCGCCAAACGGGTCCAGGGACTGCAACCGCTGATCACCGAAACCTTCGAGAAGCTCTGGGAAGCAGCGTCGTCGGAGTCGACGATCGAGTGGATGGACGCGGTGGCCAACCGGCTGCCGATGATGATCGTCGCGCGCCTCATCGGAGTGCCCGACGACGACTCGACGCAATTGGCGCGCTGGGGCTACGCCAGTACGCAGCTCCTCGACGGTCTGCTGTCCGAGGAGCAGGTGAGCGCGTCGATGGCCGCGTTGGGGGAGTTGAACGACTACATCGTCGACCGTCTGGACGCGGCGCAGCGCGATCCGGCCGACGACCTGATCGGCCGGCTGTCGACCGCGTGCGCCGAAGGACGTCTGGAGCGTTTCACCGCTCAGATGATCTTGATCTCGTTGTTCAGCGCCGGCGGAGAGTCCACGGCATCGTTGCTCGGCACCGCGGTGGACATCCTGGCCGCTGACGCTGAGCTGCAGCGCCGGTTGCGTGCCCACCCCGATCTTCTCGGCGCTTTCGTCGAGGAGACGGTGCGCCTCGAGCCGCCGTTTCGTGCCCATCATCGCCACGTCGTCGTCGACACCGCCCTTGCCGGTACGCCGCTGCCGGCCGACTCCCGGCTGCTGCTGTTGTGGGGTGCGGCCAATCGCGACCCCGCCCATGTCGAATCGCCCGACGAACTGCGGCTCGATCGGGCGGTCAGCAAGGGGCACATGAGCTTCGGCAAGGGAATCCACTTCTGCCTCGGCGCCCCGCTGGCCCGACTGGAAGCCGTGACGGTG
>SYAB01000065.1 GCA_005787665.1 Actinomycetota bacterium | reverse complement strand
GCCGTGGCGTTCCCAGCGGTGCGATGGGCGGTATGCCGGGCGGCATGCCCATGGCGCCCGGCGCCCACGGCAAGGGCGACAATGAGGGCAAGGGCAAACGCGTCCAGGGCGAGGACGACGCCCTCTACGTCGAGGATCGGGCGTGGACCGAGGGCGTCATCGGGCGCCGGCGCGCCAAGGACAGCACCGACAAGTGACCCGTCGAAATGAGTCAGCGTAGGAGCCATGGAGTCGATCTCGGTTGATCCCGCCCTTGCCGTGGTCGGGACGGATGTGGTGGCCATCACCACACAAGGCTTGGCGGCCGGCGCTGCGGTGTCACCGTCGCTGACGGCAGTGGTGCCCGCCGGTGCGGATGTGGTCTCGTTGCAGGCGGCGGAGGCGTTCGTCGCCGAGGGTGCCGCCATGCTGGCCGCGCACGCCGCGGCGCAGCAGGAACTCGCCCGCTTGGGCGGGGCGCTGATGGATATCGCCCGCATCTACACCCAGGTTGACGGCACCTCGGCCGGGATCCTGGCCGCGGGTGGAGTTGCCCTGCCCAACGTCGCCGAAACCGCGGTGGCCGCCGGAGCCATGGTGGTTGCGGACGCGGCGGCGATGCCGACAGCGGAGGTCGCCATGGCGCTGGCGCAGGGCCTCGGGATGGGCCTTACGAGCGGGGTATCCACCGTGACCCAGCTCGCTGGTGGTCTGGCAGGTGCCGCCGGCCACGGCGGGTCCGCGGCGCCGGGCCTCGGAGCCGCCCCGCCGGGCTCTGCCGCAGGATCCGCGTCGTACGCATCGACAGAGTCACCAGCGACAGCGGCCCCTCCAACCTCCCCAGCGCCGAGCGTAACCGGCCCGCGCTCGACAGGCGCGGGCGCTGTCCCGGAGGGCGCGATTAACCCGTCCCGAGACACTGACGCCCTGGCCGAGCGATCGACAGAGGATGACACGCCATGAGTGCCCCCGCAGTGGCCGCCGCGGCTCCCGCACCCGCAACCGCCACTGCGACCGCCACCGTCTCCGCGTCGGCCGCCGCTCCAGCGACAGCGGCCGTGCCGGCACCCAAGACCGCTGCCGCCACGCAGACCACCACGCGAACGACGATCCTCGCCGGGTCCCGGATTGTGGACATGGTGCTGCCGTCGGCGGTGCCGATCGAAACCTACATCGACGACTCCGTTGCGGTGCTGGCCGAAATTCTGCAGGACGCCCCGGTAAGCGACTTGGCGGCCATCGATCTGGCAGCCCAGGGGCAGTGGACCTTCGCCCGCCCGGGCGCTCCGCCGCTCAAGCCGGACCAGTCACTCGACGATGCCACCGTGGTGGACGGAACCCTGCTGACCCTGATCTCAGTGAGCCGCACCGAGCGGTACCGGCCACTGGTCGAGGACGTTATCGACGCGATCGCGGTCCTCGACGAGGCCCCGCAGTTCGACCGGGCCGCGTTGAACCGGTTCATCGGGGTAGCGATCCCGTTCGTGGCGCTGGGGCTCGGACTGGCCGCCATCATCGCCTGGGCCAAGACCGGGCACACGCTGTGGTGGCCGCTGGCGATGGGCGTCGGAGGAATCCTCGTGCTGCTGGGCAGTTGGGTGACCGGGAAGTACTACCGCAACACCGGACTCTCGGAGAGCCTCCTGGCTGCGGCATACCCGCTGATCGCGGTTGCCGTGGCGCTGGCGGTCCCGCACCCTCGTAATATCGGGGCGGGGCTGTTCGTTGACCACGCGCCAGCCTTGGCGGCCGCGGCAGCCACCGTCTTGGTTCTGACGCTGCTGACCCGGGGCGGGCCCGGACGGCGCGTCGAACTCGCGGCATTCACCGCGGTCGTCGCTCTGGCGGCGACCGCCGCGGAGGTGGTGTGCGGATATGGCTGGCAGCGTTGGGTACCGGGTGGGGCGGTGCTGTTTGGGCTGTTCACCGTGACGACCGCCGCCAAGTTGACGGTGGCTGTCGCCCGCATAGCGCTGCCCCCCGTGCCGGCTCCCGGCGAGATCGTGCAAAACGAAGAGTTGCTCGATGCGGTGGCCGGCAGCGAGGCCGGCCGCGATAAGAACTCACCGACCTGGCAGGCCATCATCGACTCGGTCCCCGACTCCGCGGCCCGCCTCACCGAACGCAGCAGGCTGGCCAAGCAGCTGCTGATCGGAATCGTTGCGGCAGGTGCACTGGTGATCGCCGCAGGAGCCATCGCGGTCGTGGTGCGCGGACACTATTTCGTCCACAGCCTGGTGACCGCCGCTCTGGTAACCGTGCTGTGTGGGTTCAGATCACGTCTGTATGCCGAGCGCTGGTGCGCGTGGGCGCTGCTGGCCGCGGCCGTGGCCGTTCCGATCGGCGTGGCGATCAAGCTGAGCACCTGGTACCCGGACCACGCATGGATCGTCCTGACCGTCCTGTTGGCCGTAGGACTCCTGGCTCTGGGCATCACCGGCGCCACGGCCAGCGTCCGTCGCATCTCGCCGGTACAGCGGCGGGTTCTGGAACTTCTCGACGGCGCCACGGTCGCGGCTATTGTTCCGATGTTGCTGTGGATCACCGACGTGTACGACACTGTCCGCCGATTCGACTTCTGACCCGAGGGGAAGTGTGGCATGGCTGAACCGCTGATCGTTGAATCCGCCCGACTCCATGCTGCCGGAGCACGGTTGCAAGAACTGCAATTCCCCGACCCGCCCCCCGCGCCTGCCCCGGCGGGAAGCGACGCGGTATCGGTGGCGATCGGCGAGACACTTCCGATCATCGAGGCACCGGTGCTGGAGGGGTTGCCGAAAGTCAAAGCCGCCCTGGACCGGTCGGCATCGAACCTCGTCGCCGCGGCTCAGGTGTACTCCGACACCGATGGCAAGCTGGGGGCGTACGTCAGCGGCGGCCGGACGAATTCAGCCGGAGATGAGAATGGGGCAGGTCCGCGCAGCCACCTCAGTGCAGCGCCGCCCGCCCGCGACACCCAACTCTCGGGCGATCCCGGTGACACCCCAAAGCCCCCGTCGGGACCGCAGTTCGACGAGATCGTCGCAGCCGCCGCCGTAGCCGAGCAGGGCATGCAGCAGGGCATGCAATACGTGTCACAGGGGGTACAGGGCATCGCCGGCAGCGTGCGCCACGGCGGGGCAACACCGACTCCACTCGCCGCCAAGACCGATCATGCCGAGACGGCTGCCACCGAGCATCGACCGGTCGAGGGACCACCGGCGGCCGGGCCCGGCGCCGGGACCGAGACATTGGGCGGCGCCGCCCCCACCGGACAGCCGGCGCCGGCGGCCGGGCCTGCCAGCCTCGAACTGTGAACGCGCAACATTGAGCGAACGGTGAGCCGTGTCATCCCCTAACAGTTCCTTTCTCGGGTTCCCGATGGATAACAGTTCCTTTCTCGAGGGAAACCTGTTGCGGGATTCGTTCGGCAATCTCCTTGGCAAGGAAAACCTTCGTGTTTCCGAAGCGGCGTCAGTGATTTCTAAGTCCCTGAAGGATTCGGACGCGGGCATCGTCAAAGTCGTGGACGACTATGACGAGGCCGTGAGCAACCAGGAGGCCGACATTGAGTCTGCGAGCCTGGACGAGACCGAGACGAAACTTCGGGTCACGGTAATGAAGGTTCTTACACCGTTGTTAGCGATCGGCGACATCATCAAGAACGGGGTCGCTGTCGGCAGTAGTGGATTGACGGTCACCGGCGCAGTCGACGGGACCGCGGACTTTGTGTTGGTGGGAAATCAGGTCCGGCGTTATGCCACCACCGGGGAACTTGTCGGCTACGGCTTTCTCTACCAGCTCATCGCGCTGGTTCAGGTTGTGGAATCTCTCAACGGCATCGGCCGTCCAGACACCGGACAGTCGTTTGTCAGCGGCGCCTCGGGCTTCGATTCTGTGAAGAGTTTTCTGGACAGCGCCGATCCGGACCCGTCAAGATGGTCCGGCCCGGCGGCGCAGATGTACGCCGCCCTCAACACGGATCAGAAAAGTCTGGCGGCGAGAGTCGCAGAGCTGGACCGTGAAATCGCCGTACTGGTCCAGGATCAGGCCGACGACCTCGAGAAGGTGAGGATCGGACTCACCAGCATCAAAGCGGTCTTTGTGGCACTGGCGGTCATCATGCCCGCGTTGATCGCCGCGACGCGGTCTCCAGCCACCAAGCGCTGGGCTCTGAGGATTGTTGCCGCGATCATGATCTCCGGCTTGTGTGCGACCCTCGGGCTGATACTCTTCGCGGTCCTGGCCGGCCGGAGTGGAGCCAAGTCAGCCCAAGACGCGATAGCGGCATACGCGGAGGTGGCCGCCAAAGCAGCGATGCTGTCCAAGCCCTCCGATCAGCCACTGATGCCACCGGTGCCGGCGAAATCAGACGCTCCGGTGTCTCCGGTGTCACCGGTGCCGAGTCCGGTGCCGGCGCCGGCGCCCTCGCCGGGGTCCGCTCCGGTGTCGCCGGGGCGTTCACCGGTGGCGCCTGCCGCTGCGGTGTCGTCGGATCCGGCTCCTGCTGCGGATCCGGCTCCTGCTGCGGCGGCGTCGCCGACGACGCTGGAGTCTTTGGCCAGCGCGATGGGGTTGGTGATGCAGGCCGAGCCAGGTATGGCTCAGGCGGCCAGCCAGGGGATGCAGTCGGTGCAGCAGTTCGCCCAGATGGCAGCGCAGGCGGGGAAGCATAGGGGTCCGGCGCCTGGGGCGGGTCCCGAGCCGGCCGGTGCGGACCCGGCCAATGATGTCGGTGGTGATCCGGATCGGGCGGCGGGTGCCACCGGTGGTGTGGCCGTTGCCGGACGCGCTCCGGTGGAGGGTGCCGCCACGGGTAGCGGGGAGCAGGCCGAGCG
>SYAB01000064.1 GCA_005787665.1 Actinomycetota bacterium | reverse complement strand
GCGGCCCGCCGGGACTGCCCCCGCAGCACCGGCACGGTTGCGACATTGTCGATCACCCGCTGATGCGGCATCAGGCCGCCGCTCTGAATGACGTACCCGATCCCGAGTCGAAGCCTGACCGCGTTGACCGTCGAGACGTCCCGGCCGTCGACACTCACGGTCCCCGACGTCGGCTCGACCATCCGGTTGATCATCCGCATCGAGGTCGTCTTACCGCAGCCCGAGGGCCCGACGAACACCGTCAACGTTCCCTCGGGCACCTCAAGGCTCAGGTCGTCCACGGCGACCGTCCCATCGGGGTAGCGCTTGGTGACGCCGGTGAAGGTGATCACTACCGCTCACCGATCGGTTGGCCGAAGCCGTTCTCGCGCACCCATTCCCGGGCCGCCTCCTCCGGATCGACACCGGTGTTGCCGCTGACCGCGCCGTTGAGCGCGGTGAGCCCCCCGGTCGTCAGCTTCGCCGACACCGCGTCCAGCACCGCCTTGAGCGGTTCGGACATCTTCTGGGAGTTGACCAGGGGTACGACGTTGCCGGGCAGGAAGTTGTTCTTCGGGTCGGTGAGGATCACCAGTTTGTTCTGCGGGATCGCCGGGGACGTGCTGAAGATATTGGCCGCAGTGACGGTTCCGTCGACGAGTGCCCGCACGGTCGCCGGGCCGCCGCCGTCGCTGATCGCGACGAAGTTATCCGGTGCGATGTCGAGGTTGTAGCGCGACTTCAGCCCGGGCAGACCTTGGGCGCGGTTGAGGAACTCCGAAGGCGCCCCGAACTTCACCTCCGCCGAACGGGCCGCCAGGTCGCCGATGCTGGTGAGCTTCCACTTGTTCGCGGTGGCCTCGGTGACCGTCACCGTGTCGGTGTCGTTGGCCGGTGACGGGGTGAGGATCGAAAGATCTCCGGGCAACGCCCGGTGCAGTGCCAGTTCGACCTCGTCCGGTCGGGTGACACTGCTCGTCGGGTCGAAGTACTGCAGCAGGTTTCCGGTGTACTCCGGAATCAGGTCGATGGAGCGATCCCGTAGTGCCGGGATGTAGGTCTCGCGGCTGCCGATGCCGAACTGCCGGACCACGGTGAACCCGTTGGCCTCCAACGACTGGGCGTAGATCTCGCCGAGGATCTTGGACTCCGGGAAGTCCGCGGACCCGACGACCACCGACTTCAGATCCGCCGACACCGCTCCCCCGCCCAGCGGGTTGGAACTGCCACAGCCTCCCGACACCGTCGCGACCACGGCCAGCACGATGGCGGCACAGAAGCGTCGCACCTGTTGAGTCCTTTCGCCCGGGACTCGACCCTAACCACCCCGTCGGGACCTCGCCACGGTTTGGGGCAGCACGCCCGTTACCGTCCCGTTGCCCGCCAAATGGTTTCCTTGCGGCCTCCGACAGGCCAAGATGGCCCTATGAGCAGCGAACCGAATGTATCGCCGGGTGAGCCGACGCCGCCGGTGGCAGCTGAGCCCGACTCCGGAGCGCCCTCCGCCGTGCAGGCCGAGGACGTCAAGTTCACCAGGACGGCCGCGCTGTGGTCATCGCTGATCCTGGGTTTCCTGATCCTGATCGTGCTGCTGATCTTCATCACGCAGAACACCGTCTCGACCCCGTTCACCTTCCTGACGTGGCACTGGAGCCTGCCACTGGGGGTGGCGATCCTGCTGGCGGCGGTGCTGGGCGGGCTGATCACCGCGCTGGTCAGCGCCGGCCGGATCTTCCAGCTGCGACGGGTCGCGAAGAAGAATCTGCAGTACGCGCTGAAGCGGTAGCCGGGGCCGCGGGCCCATCTCGTCGCGGGGTCCTTGCGATCTGAGGAGCGTTCCCGGTGCCCCCGTCCAGGGGGCGAGACGCGGCGGTGGGCGTCTCCCGGAGTCGCCGCGACACCGCACCCACTGCGGTCGGACGCTTCCCGGTGGTCGCCACCGGACCCGCTGTCGGCGCGCGGTCATAACCCGCGTCAATGATCGGGCGCAGCACGTCATCGACACCGTCGACGAATTCGGCCGGCAATCCCAGCTGGCGCAACGGCATGGTCAACGGAAGTTGTTCGGTGGGAACGAAGTACGTGCTCGTCGTCCCACCCTGTCCATTCGTGACTGTCACGACGTTCTGCGGGGGAACCGTCGACAGGTCGCTGTTGTGAGCGTAGGGATGGACATAGATCAGAGCCATCAGGGCATTGAGACCTGTGAGCAGATTCCACGGGTGCGCGATCGGATCCGCCCATCCGTCGTATTCGTTCACGATCACCAGCGTGCTGAACCGCGTCTCCGGAAGTGGTCTGGGCGTGTAGTCGAGGATCGGGAGGGTGATGCCGTACAGACCCTTTCCCGCACCCAGGTTGGGGTCGCCGATGATGATGAAAGTGGTGCTGGACGGAACGGTCGGGTCCTCGTTGAGAACCGCCGCCGCGTCCTGAACCACCATGGCGCCCTGCGATACACCCGCGACCACCAGCGGCCCGGGCGTCGACTTCACCGCCGCGATGAGATGGGCCGTACCGATGTCGACCGAGGTGCCGATCGCCGGATCACAGAGCCCGGTGATCGGCCACAGCGAGGCCGGATAGTCCACCACCGAGAACTCATCGCCGGAGTAGGCGCCGCCCAGAAAGGACGCACGGGTGCCGAAGAGGTCATCCGGGATCAGCCGGCCGAGGGTGCCACTGGTCCCGCCCGCGAAGAGTACGGTGGCCGAGCCCGCCGGTGCGGCCAGGGCAACCCCGGCCGCGATCAGCGTGGAGAGGACGAGACCCGTCGTCGCCGTGGCTTTCAAGCTGATCATGCCCCCGGTTCTCAGCTGCCCTGTCGACTGCGCGACGTGGCGTTGCGCGGCAACAAGTCCCAGACATGCTCGATGGTGTTGACACCGCCGACGGTGAAGGCGCCCGAGCGGGAATGGCGTAGCGTGGTCACCGAAGCGTAGTCGATCGGGAATGACAGCGGTCTGGCGGTCCCGAGCACTTCGTGCAGCACCACGTTGATCACTCCGCCGTGGCTGAAGAGCACGACGGTGTCGTCGTGACCGGCGGCCGCGACGACGTCACGCAGCCCCGCCGACACCCTCGCCCGGAATGCCTCGACGTCCACCGATTCCGGTAATCGACCCTGCGCCATCCGCTCCCAGTCGCCGTGGCGTTCGGCGCGCACCTCCTCGAGCGGAATGTAGTGCGACATCCCTCGGTCGTACTCGGCGAGACGCTCGTCGATATCGGCGTCCATTCCGAGCGCCGCGGCCACCGGCTGCGCGGTCTGCGAGGCCCTGAGCTGCGGGCTGCTGACCAGTCGGCTGACCGGGAACCGCGCCAGAGCACCGGGCAGCCGGCGGGCCTGCTCCCAGCCCAGCGGGGCGAGTTCAGGGTTGGAGCCCTGACCGAACTCGGTGCGCAACGGCAGGGCATGACGGACCAGCAGCAGTTGCATGGGTGCAACGATAGGGCCATGGGTTTCGCCGACCGGCTCTTCGATCTGACCGACCGGGTGGTCCTGGTCACCGGGGGCAGCCGGGGTCTGGGCCGGGAGATGGCCCTGGCGGCGGCCCGTTGCGGCGCCGACGTGGTGATCGCCAGCCGCAAATACGACAACTGCGTCGCGACCGCCGCCGCGATCGAGGCCGAGACCGGTCGCCGCGCCATGCCCTAGGCGTTCACGTCGGACACTGGGATGAGCTCGACGGCCTGGTGGAGACCACCTACGGGCGCTTCGGCAGGATCGACGTCCTGGTCAACAACGCCGGGATGTCCCCGACCTACGAATCACTGACCGACGTCACCGAGAGACTCTTCGACACGGTCGTCAATGTGAACCTCAAAGGCCCGTTCCGGTTGTCGGCACTGGTGGGCGAACGGATGGTGGCCGACGGCGGCGGCGTCATCATCAACGTCAGCACGCACGGCTCGCTTCGCCCGCATCCGGCCTTTCTGCCTTACGCCGCGGCCAAGGCGGGTCTCAACGCGCTGACCGAGGGACTCGCCAAGGCCTACGGTCCGACGGTCCGGGTGAACACCCTGATGCCCGGCCCGTTCCTCACCGAGATCAGCGCGGCCTGGGGCCTGCAGGACGGGCTGCAGGATGGCGTCAATCCGTTTGCCGACTACGCGTTAGGGCGGGCCGGCGATCCGACCGAGATCGTCGGGGCGGCGTTATTCCTGATGTCGGATGCCTCAAGCTTCACCACCGGCGCGATCCTGCACGCCGACGGCGGGTTTCCCTGATCCATGGCGGCGGGCCCGGCGGCCGCTACCCGCCTCGGACGGCCTCCAGTTGTGTGTCGACCCGGGCCAGGGCCTCGTCGAGCACATCGACCTTGTCGCTTCTCTTCTGATTGGCCGGCTCCGCGGCGCCCCGGCCACCCTCGGCCTCCACCCGGGCCGCACCCCGGCGCCGCAACAGGTCGAAGTTCTTGTCCCGCGCCCGGCGCAACCGGCCCTGCAGGTCCTTGAGGCCCTTCTCGTCCATCTCGGCCAATCGGTGCGGGGCCGTCTCGTCGATCAGCGACTTCTCGTCGTCGCTCATGTTCACGTGGTGATTGCTCATCGGTTGCTCCTCGCTCACGGGGTGATGATGTTGAAGGCCGGGTTCGGGGAGTCCAGCACAGCCATCAGGGCCTGCACGGCACCGGGGTCACCCCCGACCTGGAGGCCCGGTGAGCTGAGGTCGCCCGCGGCGGCGGCGATGAGCCGCATCGTGGTGGCCAGCGTGACCGTCGCGCTCGCGGTCTCCGGTTCGGCCGGACGCCTCCGGTAGACGAGAACGCCGTTGCGCAGCGTCACCCGGTAAGTGGCCGCTCGGTCGGCGAAGCTCACGTCCAGTGCCAGGTCCAGATCCCAGGCGCGCGGGCCGTTGACCGAGATCGCGAGGATGTCGAACAGTTGCTCGGGAGTGAGTTGGCTGAGCATCGTCGGGGCCTGGGTGCTGACCGGTGTGCCGAAGTTGCCATCGCGCAGTTCGGTCGCACCGGAGAGGAAGAAGTTGCGCCAGGTCGCGCACTCCGCTCCGTATGCCAGCTGCTCGAGAGTGTCGGCATACAGTTCGCGGGCGTCTTCGTGATTCTCGTCGGTGAAGATCGCGTGATCCAACAATGTTGCCGCCCAGCGGAAGTCGCCGACATCGAAAGCCTCCCGGGCCAGCTGGACCACGCGGTCGATACCACCCATCGCGGCGACATAGCGCGGGCCGGACTGCTCGGGCGGGTGCGGCCACAGCCGACCGGGATTACCGTCGAACCAGCCCATGTAACGCTGGTAAACCGCCTTGACATTATGGTTCACCGAGCCGTAGTAGCCGTGGGTGTGCCAGGCCCGCTCGAGGGCCGGCGGCATCGCGAAACTCTCGGCGATCTCGATCCCGGTGTAGCCCTGGTTGAGCTGCCGCAACGTCTGGTCGTGCAGATAGGCGTACAGGTCCCGTTGCAGGGAAAGGTATTCCACGATCCGCTCGCGGCCCCAGGTGGGCCAGTGGTGTGAGGCGAACACCACGTCGGTGCGGTCGGCGAAGGAGTCGATCGCCTCGGTGAGATAGCCCGACCACGCGTGCGGGTCACGCACCAGGGCCCCGCGCAGGGTCAGCAGGTTGTGCAGGTTGTGGGTGGCGTTCTCGGCCATGCACAGGGCGCGGAATCGCGGGAAGTAGAAATGCATCTCGGCCGGCGCCTCGGTGCCCGGTGCCATCTGGAACTCGATCTCGACCCCGTCGATGGTGTGTGTCTCACCAGTGGTGGTGATGTCGACTGTCGGCACGATGATGGCCACCTCGCCGGTCGACGGCGACTGTCCCAGGCCGCAACCGACCTGTCCCTGGGGCCCGCGGTCCAGCGCCGTGCCGTACATGTAGGCGGCCCGGCGGGTCATCGCCGTCCCGGCGTAGACGTTCTCCTGCACGGCGTGGCCGATGAAGCCCTCCGGGGCCAGGACCGCCACCGTGCCGGCGTCCACGTCGGCCTGGGTGGTGACGCCGAGCACGCCGCCGAAGTGGTCGACGTGGCTGTGGGTGTAAATCACAGCGCTCACCGGGCGTTCCCCGCGGTGCTTCCGGTAGAGGCCGAGAGCGGCCGCGGCGGTCTCGGTGCACACCAACGGGTCGATGACGATCACCCCGGTGTCGCCCTCGACGAAGGTGATATTGGATAAGTCCAGGCCGCGGACCTGATAGATGCCCTCGACCACTTCGTAGAGCCCTTGTTTGGCGCACAACTCCGACTGCCGCCACAGGCTGGGATGCACCGACGCCGGCGCGGCGCCACCCAGGAAGTCGTAGACGTCGTTGTCCCACACCACCCGGCCGTCGGCCGCGGTGATCACACAGGGTTCCAGCGCGCCCAGGAACCCCCTGTCGGCGTCGTCGAAATCGGCGGTGTCGTCGAAGGGCAGCGCATCGAGGTGACCGCGGTTCAGTGATGCGATGGTCGGTGTCGGGGCTTTGTGGTCCATTCCCGGATTGTTCCCCGTCTCGATGGCACGCGACCGCGATTCGGGCCGATGCCGGCCGGGTCACGGCAGTCAGCCCCCAGGCAGCCGGACCTCGAACTCGGTGTGCCCGGGGACACTGCGCACGGTGATGCGGCCGCCGTGCGCCCGCACCACCGCCGACGCGATGGCCAGACCGAGCCCGGTGGAGCCGTCCCGGTGCGATCGGGCCGTGTCGGCGCGGGCGAACCGTTCGAACACCTCGGGCTGCAGGTCGGCGGGAATGCCCGGCCCGTCGTCGGACACCCGGAGGACCGCCGCGTCGGGTCCGCGTTCCAAGCTCAGCGTCACCGCGGTGCCCGGCGGGGTGTGAACGCGGGCGTTGGCCAGCAGATTGGCCAGCACCTGATGCAGACGGGCCTCATCGCCGGGAACCACAACCGGTTCGGCGGGTGCGTCAAGACGCCAATGGTGATCGGGTCCGGCGGCGTGGGCGTCGCTGATGAGATCGGCGCACAGCCGCGAGAGGTCCACCGGCCCGCTGTCCAGCGGACGACCGGAGTCCAACCGGGCCAGCAGCAGCAGGTCTTCGACCAGCCGGGTCATCCGGTCGGCTTCGGACTCGACCCGTCCCATCGCATGGGCGACGTCGGCGGGCACGTCGCCCCGGCGGCGCTGGGCCAGTTCGGTGTAGCCGCGGATCGCGGCCAGCGGAGTCCGCAGTTCGTGGCTGGCGTCGGCCACGAACTGGCGCACCCTGCTCTCGCTGGCCTGTCTCGCGGAGAG
>SYAB01000063.1 GCA_005787665.1 Actinomycetota bacterium | reverse complement strand
GGACGTCACCGTGCAGGCCCAGATCCACGAGGTGCTCAAGACCGCCCGCGACGTCACCGGGGCCGGGGTGCTGATCATCACCCACGACCTGGGGGTGGTGGCCGAGTTCGCCGACCGGGCCCTGGTGATGTACGCCGGCCGGGCGGTGGAGACCGCCCCCGTGGCACACCTCTACACCGATCGCCGCATGCCCTACACCGCCGGACTACTGGGCTCGGTGCCCCGCCTCGGGGCACCACGCGGGGAGCGACTGGTACCGATCCCGGGCGCACCGCCCTCGCTGATGGCGCTGCCGCCGGGCTGCCCGTTCGCACCACGCTGCCCACTGGCTGGCGACGAGTGCCGGGCCGCGGAGCCGAACCTGATCGACATCGGGCCGGGACATGCCGCGGCCTGCATTCGCACCGCGGCGGTGACGGGCCGCAGCGCGGCCGACATCTACGGCGTGTCCGTCGAACCCCCGGCAGCCGAGGAGCCCGAACCGACGACGGTGTTGCGGGTCCGCGACCTGTCCCGGACCTACACGCTGACCAAGGGAATGGTGTTCCGCCGCAAGATCGGCGAGGTACGCGCCGTCGACCACGTCAGTTTCGATCTGGACCAGGGCCGCAAGCTCGGCATCGTCGGGGAGTCCGGCTCGGGAACGTCGACCACCCTGCACGAGATCCTGGAGGTGCGTGCGCCGCAGTCCGGGTCGATCGAGGTGCTCGGCAGTGATGTCGCCACCCTCACCGCCGCGCGGCGCCGCGAGTTGCGCAGCGAACTGCAGGTGGTCTTCCAGGATCCGGTGGCCGCCCTGGACCCGCGGCTGCCGGTGTTCGACATCCTCGCCGAACCGTTGGCCGCCAACGGTTTCGACAAGACGGCGACCGACGCCCGAGTGGCCGAACTACTCTAGATCGTCGGGCTGCGCCGCGCCGACGCCAGCCGCTACCCCGGCGAGTTCTCCGGCGGGCAGAAGCAGCGGATCGGGATCGCCCGCGCGCTGGCGTTGCAACCCAGAATCCTGGCGCTGGACGAACCGGTCTCGGCTCTGGACGTCTCGATCCAGGCCGGGATCATCAACCTGCTGCTGGACCTGCAACGCGACTTCGGCTTGTCCTACTTGTTCGTCTCGCACGACCTGTCGGTGGTCAAGCACCTGGCCCACCAGGTGGCGGTGATGTACCGCGGGGCGATCGTCGAATACGGCGACAGCGACACGGTGTTCGCCGACCCACAGCACGAGTACACCCGGCGATTGCTGGCGGCGATCCCCCAGCCGGATCCCAGGCGCCGCCGGTAGCGTCACTTCGCCATGTCCAGCCCCGGCTGCGGCGGATCATGAATCGGCCGCCGGGTGAACACCAGCGTCATACGCACCGGGCCGATCCGCTGCCGCAGTTCGGCCAGGAGGTCGGCGCGGATCTCGTCCTGTTCGTCGACGGTGCGGGCTCCGGTGTAGGACACGTGGACGTCGACCTCCACCACTTTGCCCCGGCGGACGGAGAAGACGTCCACCAACCCGAAGGCGTCCGCCGAGTCATGCTCACGGGCGATGTCATCAAGGGCGGCGCGCACTGCGTCGTCGACTTCACCATCGGTCCTGCGACCGGAAAGCCGGCCGAACTCCAACCGGACCTGCCGCAGCGGCTCCCAGACCAGCAGCGCGCAGATCACCACCACGATCAGGCTGTCGGCGATCTGGCGGATGTCGAAACTCGCCGACGTCAGCCGGGTGCCGCTGGGCAACACCGCCA
The DNA here is from genome assembly GCA_005787665.1 of Actinomycetota bacterium. Next base: position 8,973 of record SYAB01000063.1, on the reverse strand, counting down.
CGACCAGCAGAGCCGCGCAGAGGCCGGCGCTCAGCCAGGCATCCAGCCTGGCGCCCCCGGCTTCCACTTTCAACAACGAGGACACCCCGCCGATGGATCGGTTGTTGCGCTTGTGGTTGGCCACCACCAAGAACCCCACGACCGCGGCGAAGGCGGTGTAGACCGCCGCCAGCCCGTACTCGGGCAGTTCCCCTTGTCGGGTGAGCAGATACTCGATGATCTTGGTGCCGTTGGCGGCGACCCCGGCCACGACCACCCCGAGGATCATCAAGGACCGGAACAGCACGTACAGGTTTTCCAAGGCCAAGCGGCCGCGGGGTGCTTGGGGACTCGGCGGAACGGCGGCGATGCGCGCAAGACCGATGGCCAGATAGGCCGTGGCCGCGTCGATCAGCGAGATGGCCCCATCCAACTGGGTGGCCGCCACGGAGGTCACCCCGTAGGCGACGAAACCCAGAACGCCCAACATCAGCGCGACCCACAGGTGGGTCCGCAGACTGCGGGTCTCGACCTCCAGCACGGTCTGGGCCGTCGGCGGCGTTGACGGCACTGCCATGGCAGATCACGCTACTTCAGGTCCGGGGTGGCTAGCATTTTGACGAAGCCGACACCAGGAGATGACCCGTGACCCAAACCCTGCGCCGGCGAGCCGGCCGGATCGCAGCCATGACCGCAGCCGCGACCTTGGCGCTGGCCGGTTGCTCGACGCCGGCCCGCGACGCCGCCTCCACTCGCGGCAACGCCGAACTCGGCAGTGCCGGCGACATCAACCCGCAGGACCCGTCGACCCTGAAGCAGGGCGGCAGCGTGCGACTGGCGATCGGCGCCGTGCCGTCGAACTTCAACACCCTCAACATCGACGGCAACGAGGCCGACACCGCCTCACTGCTGCGGCCGACCATGCCGCGCGCTTTCATCGTCGCGGGGGACGGCACGATGAAGGTCAACACCGACTACTTCACCAGCGTGGAGTTGACCTCGACCGACCCGCAGGTCGTGACCTACACGATCAACCCGAAGGCCACCTGGTCAGACGGCACCCCGCTCACCTGGGAGGACATCGCCTCCCAGGTCAACGCCACCAGTGGCAAGGACAAGGCCTTCGCGATCGCCTCGCCCAACGGGTCGGACCGGGTGGCGTCGGTGACCCGCGGCGCCGATGACCGCCAGGCGGTGATGACCTTCGCCCAGCACTATCCGGAGTGGCGCGGGATGTTCGCCGGTAACACCATGCTGCTGCCCAAGGCCATGACCGCCGACCCGGACGTCTTCAACAAGGGTCAGTTGGACAAACCCGGGCCGTCGGCCGGTCCGTTCGCGGTGTCCAACGTCGATCGCACCGCCCAGCGCATCACGCTGAACCGCAACCCGAACTGGTGGGGCACCCCGGCGCTGTTGGACTCGATCACCTACCTGGCCCTCGATGACGCGGCCCGCATCCCGGCCCTGCAGAACAACACCATCGACGCCACCGGCATCGCCTCGCTCGACGAACTGACCATCGCCCAGCGCACCGAGGGCATCTCGATCCGCCGCGCCCCCGGGCCGAGCTGGTATCACCTGACGTTCAACGGCGCGCCCGGCTCGATCCTGTCCGACAAGGCGCTGAGGCAGGCCGTCGCCAAGGGCATCGACCGCCAGGCGATCGTCAACGTCACCCAGCGTGGCCTGGTGGACAAGCCCGTTCCGCTGGGCAATCACGTATTCGTCGCCGGCCAGGAGGGCTACCAGGACAACAGCGCCGTGGTGGGTTACGACCCGGAGAAGGCCAAAGCCGAACTCGACGCGCTGGGCTGGAAACTCAACGGGGAGTTCCGGGAGAAGGACGGCAAGCGGCTGGTGATCCGCAACGTTCTCTACGACGCGCAGAGCGCCCGGCAGGTGGCCCAGGTGACCCAGAACAACCTGGCCCAGATCGGGGTCAAGCTGGAATTGGACGTCAAGCCCGCCAACGGGTTCTTCACCAACTACGTCAATGTCGGCGACTTCGACATCACCCAGTTCTCCTGGGTCGGCGACGCCTTCTCGCTGTGCTGCCTCAACCAGATCTTCACCACCGACGCCGAGAGCAACTTCGGCAAGATCTCCTCACCGGCGATCGACGCGAAGGTGGAGCAGGTGCTCGACGAACTCGATCCGGTGAAGGCGCGCGCGCTGGCCAATGAGGTCGACGCACTGCTCTGGGAGGAAGTCTTCAGCCTGGCCCTGTTCCAGTCCCCGGGCAACGTGGCGGTGCGCAGCAACCTGGCGAATTTCGGACCGGCCGGATTGGGCGACTTGAACTACAGCGCCATCGGTTTCATGAAGTAACGTCCTTTGGCCCACGGGTCAGCAGCCCCGGCGGCAGCGCCGGCAGCGCCGCCTCGACCCGGGCGGCGGTCTCGATGACCGTGCCCATCAGTCGCAGTTCCGGGCGCACCGGCAGCTCGTCGAGGTCGGGCCCCATGGCCGGCAGATCGGCCGTCAAGCCGGCGCACACCTGCGCCGCGATGCGCAGTGCGGCCGCCTCGCGGGTGTCCAGGATGCTGTGCCCGGCCGTCGCCAGCCGCACCAGTGCCGCTCCGGGGATGAGTCCGGCGATCCGGTCCGCGACGGCGGGCGGGGTGACCAGATCGCGGCCGCCGGAGATCACCGCGGTGGGCCAGTCGAAGGCCGGCATGGCGGCCACCAGATCGAACGGCTCACCCTCGAAATCGGCGGGCTCGTCCTCGGCGGACTCCCGCATCGCCACGGCAGGGTCCAACGGCAGACCGTCGGGGGTTCCGTGGAAGTTGAGCTCGCGGAAGCCGATTTGGCCGACCAGGTCAGACTCGTTGCGGTAGGGCATCTTTCGACTCGCCACCCGGCCCACATGGGTCATGGTGGTCCACAGCAGGCGACGGCCATCGAGCAGCAGGTCCAAGAGCCTGTGCAACATCGGCTCCCCGCCGATGCCGAAAAGCGCCACCGCCAACTGCGCGTCGCTCGGCGTCATGGCGCCCTGGTCGGCCAACTCGCGCACCTTGGCCGCCAGGTCCGCGGTGCCCGGATCGCCCCCGTGCCACAACAGCCGGCGTAGTTCGTCGCGCACGATCTCGATGTCGTCGCGGTTGAGCAGTGGGGAGTCCAGGATCATCGCTGCCACGGAATCGGGGTGGCGCACCCCGACCCCGGCAGCGAGGTAGCTGCCGTAGGAGGTGCCGTAGATCACCGCCTCGGACACCTCGGCGTCGTCGAGCACCGCGGCGATGTCGTCGACCACCTGCTCGATGGTCAGCGCATCGTCGGGCAGGTCGGCCCCGGCGTCGTCGTGGCGCGACATTCCGACACCGCGATGTTCGACCATGATCACGTCGAGTCCGGCGTCGGCGGCACGCCGCCGCATGCCCTGGTAGTGCCCGACCGACGCCATCCCGGGGCCGCCGGGAACGATCACCAGCGGGCGATCGCTGCGCGGACCCGTGCGGACGTAGTAGAGATCGAACTCCTCGAGCGCTTCCGGTGTCACCGGGCGGCGGATGGCGGTCACCCCGGGCAGCGCGGCGAGCTTGTCGTGCGCACGGCGGCGCTTGTCGCCCAGGGTCATGTCTCTGATTCTGCCAACGCGGGCAGGGAAGAAAGTCACCAGTTGCCCTCGCGGTGGTGACGCTGGCCACACCACAGCCGTAGCGTGGTTTCACGATGACTGAGTTCATGAGCCAGACCGACGCCTTCACCTGGGCGATGGAATCCGATGCCCGACTACGGTCGACGGTGGTGACGGTGATCCTGCTGGACCGATCCCCGGACTGGGACGTGGTGCGGGCCCGATTCGAGGCGCTCTCGCACAATCTGCCGATCTGGCGCCAGCGGGTGGTGGAATCCCCCCCGCCTACCCCGCCACGGTGGGAGGTCGCGCCGGACTTCGACATCGCCTATCACCTGCGCAAGGTGTCGGCCCCCGAGCCCGGCAATCTCGACGGCGTGCTGGAGATGGCCCGGGTGGCGGCGATGTCGGACTTCGACCGGGCCCGGCCGCTGTGGACGGCAACCCTGATCGAAGGACTCGACGACGGCGGAGCGGCGGTGCTCTGCAAGTTCCATCACGCCTTGACCGACGGGGTCGGGGGTGTGCAGATCGCGATGCACCTGTTCGACCTGACCGAGGAACCGCGCAGCATCGAGTCGGTGCGCACCGGGACCGATGAGCCGCAGGTGCACACCCACGGGCCGCTGTCGGACTACCTCGACGCGCTTCGCTACGACCTCGGCCTGGTTCGTCAGGCGGTGGGCGGCGCGGCCGGTGCCGCACCGAAGGTGTTGTTCAACGCCATCCGCCATCCGCTTCAGTCGGTCACCGACGCCGGCGAACTGGCGGCCTCGGTGTACCGCACGATGCGGCCGGTGACCGAGACCGGATCGCCGTTGATGAAGGAGCGCACCCTGGTGCGCCAGCTCTCGGTGCACGAGGTGCCCTTGACGACGCTCAAGGAGGCAGCCCACCGCAGTGGGGGCGCCCTCAACGACGCGTTCGTCGCCGGCATCGCGGGGGGCCTTCGCCGCTATCACGAGAGACACGGCGTCGCGGTCGGCGACCTGCACCTGACCATGCCGATCAGCGTCCGTACCGAGGACGATCACGAGGGCGGCAACCACATCACCCTGGCACGCTTCGACGTCCCGGTCGGCCTGGCCGATCCGGCCGAACGCATCAGCGAGACGCGGGAACGCACCACCAAGGTCCGCAACGAGAAGTCCACGCCGTACATCCAGATCATCGCCGGCGCGATGAACCTGATGCCGCGCTGGTACATCGGTTCGGTGCTGCGCAAAGTGGACTTCCTGGCCAGCGACGTGCCCGGAGTGCCGGTGCCGGTGTACCTGGCCGGCGCCAAGGTGCGGGTCCAGTACGCGTTCGGCCCCACCATCGGATCGGCCGTCAACGTCACCCTGCTGACCTACTGCGACACCTGCGCACTCGGGGTCGACGTGGACACCGGCGCGATCCCGGACTACGACGTGTTCCACGACTGCCTGGTCGAAGGGTTCGACGAGGTACTGGCGCTGGCCACCGATTGACGACGATGCGACGCGCCGGCCCCTCACCCGACTGCTCGGCGCGGACGGCGCCCATGGCATCCGGTGGCGCCTATAACCGACATTCGCGCATGCAGGCGGTGGGGTCGATCCCCGGAGTCGCGCTCCTGGAGCAGGCCGCCGCCGTCGTCGAACTGCCCGATCCGGGAGCACCCCTCGTGCTGGCCGACTACGGCTGCTCCGGCGGACGTAATTCGCTAGCCCCGGTCACCGCCGCGATCGACGTCCTGCGCGGCCGGGGCAACCACCCGATCGTCCTGGCGCACACCGACCTTCCCGACAACGACTTCTCGGCACTGTTCGACACGGTGTGGAATGCCGTCGATTCCTACACCTCTAAGCCGGATGTCTTCCCAGTGGCGATCGGACGCTCCTTCTACCACCAACTGCTTCCGGCGTGCAGCGTCACGCTCGGGTGGTGTTCCTGGTCGGTGGCCTGGCTGAGCGGGCCGCCCGCGGCGATACCCGACCACGTCCAGGTCAGCTACAGCGACGATGACGCCGTCCGCTCGGCCTACTCCCAGCAGGCCGCCGCAGACTGGAGGGACTTCCTCACGGCTCGCGCCGCGGAGATGCGCGCCGGTGCGCGCCTTGTCCTGGTCGTTCCGGCCGCCGACGACGACGGCACTGCGGGCTACCGCCCGATGTTCGAGGCGGCCTGGGAAACCCTGACCGACCTGGTGAGCGACGGGTTCCTCGACGCCGACGAGGTCGTCCGGATGGGTATGCCCCATGTCGGGCGCACCGCGGCTGACCTGGTCGCGCCGTTCGGAGACGACGGCCGGATCGCCGGGTTGACCATTGAGCACCTCGAATCGTTCACCGGCCCCGACGAGTTCTGGCAGGACTACCAGTCCGCCGGCGATGCGGCGGCTTTCGGTGCGCGATGGGCCGGGATCTTCAGCGCCGGAGCCTTCCCGTCGCTCGCGACCGGGCTGCACAGCACCGCCGATGACCCGCGAACCACGGCCGTGTTGCAGCGGCTGGAATCCGGGATCGCGGCCCGACTGGCGGCAGCGCCTCAGCCGATGCGCATCCCGGTGATCAACGTCGTCATCGCCAAGACCGCCGGCGACCGGTGAACCGGATACCGCACGAACCGCCCTGGGCCGAGTGGCGTTTCGTCCAGGACGTCGTTTCCACAGACGAGAACCGTTGGATCCATCTGCACAACCTGGCGATCGCGGAGTTGCTCTTCGACGCCCGTAATCTCTATGTCGCCGAGCGCGTCGGCATCAGCTGGGACGGTCTTCGAGAAGCCGGCCGCACCCTCGTCCTGCGACGGCTCGAGATCGACTTCGAGCAGGAGGTGCCGAGCGGAACGGCGTTGAAGGTCGGGGTTCGGGCCGTGACGCGAACCCGGCGGACCGTCACGTTCGATGAAGCGGTGTGGCGGGTCGACCCGCCCACTGCCGTCGCTCTCGCCCGGTCGGTGCACCTCGTCGTTCGACGCGATAGGCCGGGGGCAATCGAACTACCCGAGGACATCGCCGGACGGTTCGAGCACTTCGAGGGACGCCCACTGAGGTGGCCGGCCACCTGAGAGCCACGCCTGCGCGCTGAACCTACGCGCTCAGTTCGATGACCTCGGCGTCGGCGATACCGTCGTAGCGCCCGGGGGTGCAGGTCAGCACGATCACCTGGCCGCGCTGCCCAACGGTGTCGAACACCTCGCCCATCTTGTCCAGCCTGTCCGGGTCGCTGAAGCCCAGTGCATCGTCGATCACCACCGGAACGGTGTCTTCCTCGGCGACAAGGGCCGCACCGGCCAACCGGGCCAGGATTCCCAACTGTTCGCGCGCCCCGCCGGACAGCGAGCCGAAGGGCACTGTGCGGCCGTCCAGGCTCCGGGCGCAGATGGTGAGTTCGGCGTCGACGTCGACCTCGAAGGATTCACCGAACACGATGCGGCCCAACCGCTCCAACTCGCTGCGGTAGGGCTGGACGTAGCGCTGTCGGGTGTTGTCGCGATGGCGCAGCATGGTCTCCCGCAGCATCTCCGCAGCGGCCGCGCGTTCCTCGAGGCGGGCATGCTCGATGCGGGCGTACTCCAGGTGCGCTTCGGCGGAATCGAGGTCGCCCTGGCGTCCCTCACTGCCCATCACGCCCAGTTCGACGGTGAGGTTGTGCATCTCCAGCGTGACCGCGTCACGGTCGGCGGCGATCGCCTCCGCGGCGGCCGCGGCGGCCGCCATTGCGGCGTCGACCGCCACCTGGTCGGCGGCGGCGTGCCGCTGCGCGAGCGCCGTGACGGTGGCGTCGGCATCGTCCTTCGCGGCGAGGTCCGCCGCCGCCTGGGCTGCCACCGCCTCGTCGCTGACGGCCGCCCGCAGCATCGCCAGCTGATCGCGGACAGCGGTCAACTCGGCGTCGGCGGTCGTCATCCGGTCCCGCAGAACCGTTGCCAGCGTTGATGTCTCGCTGAGCGCGACGGTCGCCGCGGCCGCCGCCGCCTGCTGGGTCTCGGCAGCGACTCGGGCCTCCTCCTGCCCGGCAGCAGCGGTGGCGAGTTCGGCAGCGGCGCGTTCGGGATCGAGTTCCGGGTGACCGGCCAGGCCGTCCCTGAGCTCCGCCAGCCGGGCGCGCAGGTCATCGACATCCACGCCATCCCGCAGCACCGCGAGGGCGGCGGTCAGCTCGGCGCTGGTGGTGGCCAACGCCCGACGTTGCTGATCAACCGCCCGCGCCGCCTCGACGTCGGCGACGCCCCCGCGAGCGAGTGCCTGATCCAGACGCTGTTGCGCCGCCTGACGATCCGTCTGCAGTTTCACCGCCGAGGCGCCGGGACTGACCCGCACCGTCATCACGCCGGGTACGTCGACGACGATCGCCGACGAGGCGGGCTGGGACCACTCGTGACCGGCGGGCAGCGTGCGCGACTGGCCGTCGACGGTGATGTCGAGGTCGGTCGCGACGGCGAACTGCACCGTGCCGGCCTCGGCGTCGAGTTGGGCCTGCAGGCGCTCCACCAGTGCGGACTCCGCGTCGATCTCGGCCAGCACCGCGTCGGTGAGCGCGATGGCGGCCAGTTGCCCGGCCACCCGCGCCAGGTTCGACTCGGTCTGTTCGATGCGTTGCACCCGGGTGTCCAGCCGGTCGGCCTCTTCCAGCGCGACGCAGGCCTGGGCGGTGACGCGGGCGGCCTCCAGACGCTGCTGGGCCGCGGCCAGCGCCGTGGCGGTCTGCTCGGCGGCCCGGGTGGCGGAATCGGCAACGTCTCGGGCCTGCGCCTCAGCCTGGTCGGCGGCGGCCGCTTCGGTGCCCAGCCCGACCAGGATTGCGGCCCGGCGATCACACTCGGCGATCAACTGCTGGCGCTGGCCGTTGGCCAACGCGGAGTTGGCGCTGGTCGCCTCGGCGGCCGCAGCGACCAGGCGGGCCTGCCCCCACTGCTCGGCGAGTTCGGCGACGACGGAGTGCGCCCGCCGGGCGGCGGCCAGACGCTCGCCGGCCGGGGCCAGTGCCTCCCCGAGGGTCTGCAGGATCACCGACAGTTCCTCGTGGCGACGCACCCGTTCGCCGACCTCGGCGACACGCTCGGTGCAACTGCGCACCTCGGCTTCGGCCGCCCTGAGCCGGTCGATGGCGGCCTTCCACTCCTTGGTCGGGCGTCCGGTGGCGGTGAAGTAGCGCAGGAACTCGGTGTCGATGCGGTCGATGAGCAGCGCATCGACCCCCGGCGCGGTCGTCGCGGCCGCGCCGGCGGCGGCGTCCAGGGCGCGGGACAGGGCGTCGCTGCCGGAGAGGTTCACCGCCTCGGTGGAGGCCGATTGCAATACCCGCTGGGCATCCCAGAGCTTGGTGTCCAGCGTCTCGCGCAGGATGGCCTCGACCCGCTCGTGGGCTTCGTCGCCGGTGAACTGCTCACGTTTGGGCGCGATGACCTCGAGTTCGGTCATCTGCTTCTTGTGGAAGCGC
>SYAB01000062.1 GCA_005787665.1 Actinomycetota bacterium | reverse complement strand
GCCGTGCTCGAGGTAGTGCTGCCAGGCCGCCGCGGCGTCACCGAACTCGCCGAACAGCACGAAGTTGGCGTCGCTGGGGACGACCCGGAATCCCATGTCGCTCAACTCAGCGCTCACCCGGCCACGCTCGCCGACCAGGGCGGCGACGGAGGCCAGCGTCTCGTCGGCGTGGCGCAGGGCGGCGCAGGCAGCGGCCTGGGTCAGCGCGGACAGGTGATACGGCAGGCGCACCAGCAGGACGGCCTCGATCACCGCCGGGGCGGCCACCAGGTAGCCCAGCCGACCACCGGCGAAGGCGAAGGCTTTGCTCATGGTGCGGCTGACGATCAGCCGGGATGGGTACTCGCTGAGCAGACCGACCGCGCTCGGCTGCGCGGAGAACTCGCCGTAGGCCTCGTCGACGATCAGGACGCCGCCGGTCATGGCCTCCAGGAGGCGGCGCAGGTCGGCAAGCGAAAGACTCTGGCCGGTCGGATTGTTCGGGCTGGTCACGAAGACGACGTCGGGCGCCTCGCGGCGGAGTGCGTCGACCGCCACGTCGATATCGAGGCCGAAATCGGCGCCGCGGCGCGCTTCGATCCAGCGGGTCTGGGTTCCGTCGGCGATGATCGGGTGCATCGAGTAGGACGGTACGAACCCGATCGCGCTGCGGCCCGGGCCGCCGAAAGCCTGCAGCAACTGCTGCAGAATCTCGTTGGATCCGTTTGCCGCCCAGACGTTCTCAAGGCCAACGGCTACTCCGGTCCGGCCGGAGAGGTACCCGGCGAGGTCGCTTCGCAGCGCGACGGCGTCGCGGTCGGGATAACGATGCAGATTCGCTGCCGCTGCCCGTACCGACTCGGCCACATCGTCGACGAGTGCGCGACTCGGCGGGTGCGGGTTCTCGTTGGTGTTCAACCGCACCGGCACGTCGAGTTGCGGCGCACCGTAGGCCGACTTGCCGCGCAGGTTCTCCCGCAACGGCAGGTCGGCAAGTGTGACCCGCTCCCCCGGGACCATTACCGCTCGAACCTCCGGCGGACCGCCTCGCCGTGGGCGGGCAGATCCTCGGCGTTGGCCAGGGTGATTACGTAGCCGGACACGTCCTTGAGCGCGGCCTCGGTGTAGTCCACGACGTGAATACCGCGTAGGAACGTCTGCACCGACAGCCCACTGGAGTGCCGGGCGCACCCGGCGGTGGGCAGAACGTGGTTGGACCCTGCGCAGTAGTCACCCAGGCTCACCGGGGACCAGGGGCCGACGAAAATCGCGCCGGCCGAACGAATGCGACCGGCGACGCCGGCCGCATCGGCGGTCTGGATCTCCAGATGCTCCGCCGCATAGGCATTGACCACCCGGACGCCGGTATCGACGTCATCGACCAGCACGATGGCCGACTGCGGGCCACTCAACGCCTCGACCACCCGGTCGCGGTGCGTGGTCGTGGTCAATTGCACAGCCAGCTCGGCGTCGGTGGCATCGGCCAGTTCCGGGCTGTCGGTGACCAGCACGCTGGCCGCCATCACGTCGTGCTCGGCCTGGCTGATCAGATCAGCGGCCACGTGTGCCGGGTCGGCGGTGTGGTCAGCCAGAATGGCGATCTCGGTGGGTCCTGCCTCGGAGTCGATGCCGACCTGCGAGCGGCAGATCCGTTTGGCCGCAGTGACATAGATGTTGCCCGGGCCGGTGATCATGTCCACCGGCGCCAGCTCTGCCCCGTCGGTGTCAGTACCGCCGTAGGCCAGCAGGGCGACCGCCTGCGCACCGCCCACCGCCCATACCTCGTCGACGCCGAGCAGGGCGGCAGCGGCCAGAATGGTCGGGTGCGGCAGACCGCCGAAGCCGGCCTGCGGGGGGCTGGCAACCACGAGGGATTCCACCCCGGCGGCCTGGGCCGGCACCACATTCATCACCACGCTCGACGGGTAGACCGCGCTGCCGCCGGGCACGTAGAGGCCCACCCGGTCGACCGGAACCCAGCGTTCGGTGACTGTGGCACCGGGCGCCAACCGGGTGGTCGTGTCGGTGCGGCGCTGGTCGGCGTGCACGGTGCGGGTGCGCTCGATGGCCACCTCGAGGGCGGCGCGAACCTCCGGGTCGAGGCGGTCCAGCGCGGCGGCGAGTTCGGAAGCCGCAACGCGTACGGTCTCCGGACGGACACCGTCGAACTTCGCCCCGTACTCCAGGGCCGCGACGGCTCCCCGTTCGGCGATGTCGTCGACGATCGGCCGGACCGTGGGCACCACCGCGTCGACGTCGACCCCGCCCCTGGGCAGCGCGGCACGCAACTGCGCGGCGGTCATGACGCGGCCGCGGAAGTCGATACGGGACATCACGCCGGAGAAAGTGCTCATCGAGGTCGATTGTCCCTGATAGATGCGGCGAGAGGAAAATCGTTTACGCATCAATCCCGGCCCCGCCCATAATTCCCAGATGCAGTGGGAACTATGGCTGGCGTTCATCGGGGCGTCGATCGCGATCAGCGTCTCGCCGGGAGCGGGCGCAATCCAGTCGATGGCAACCGGACTGACCCATGGGCTGCGCCGCGGCTGGTGGAGTGTCGCGGGCCTTCAGATCGGACTGATGACCCAGTTGGCCGTGGTCGCCGTGGGCCTCGGCGCCGCGGTCTCCGGGTCCCTGGTGGCCTTCACGGTGATCAAGTGGATCGGCGTGGCGTACCTGGTCTATCTCGCGGTACGCCAGTGGCGCACCACGGCCGGCGAACTGACCACCGGCGTCGGGGTCGAGTTCGACGGCGGGCGGTGGGCGCTGCTGGTGCGCGGCGCACTGGTGAACATCACCAACCCGAAGGGCCTGGTGTTCCTGCTGGCCGTGCTGCCCCAGTTCGTGGTTCCCACTCAACCGTTGCTGCCGCAGTACTTCACGATCGCCGCCACTATGACCGTCGTCGACGTCATCGTGATGGGGGCGTACACCGGGCTGGCCGTGCGGCTGCTGCGCTGGCTGCACACACCACGCCAACAGGCGGCGCTGAACCGCACGCTCTCGGGGATGTTCGCGGTGGCGGCACTCGGACTGTCCCTGGTGCGCCGCGGCGCCACGGCATGATGGGTCCCGTGGCAGATCACCCCAACAACGCCCCCGGCGTGCCGATGCGATTCCCGGTGTGGTTCGAGAATCTGCAGATCAAATACATCAACCCGATCGCGATTCCGCTGGCCCGTTTCACCCCCGGAATCACGGTGATCAGACACCGTGGGCGCAAGACCGGACGGTCACTGCAGACCGCGGTGTCGGCTTACCGCAAAGGCGACACGGTGGCGATCATGCTGGCGCATGGGAAGACCAACTGGGTGAAGAACATCCTCGCCGCCGGCGAGGCCGACATCGTTCTGCGCGGCCGGGATGTGCACCTGGTGAACCCCCGGATCGTGGCGGCCGGCACTGAGGACCCGTCGCTGCCCCGGATGGCGCGACTGGCCGCCCGCCGCGGGGTGGGGGTGTTCGTCGCCGATGTCGCGGCCGGCGACGCGCACTGACGCCCCGGTTAGAGGTCCAGACCGATATCGAGCACCCGCACCGAATGGGTCAGCGCCCCCACCGCGAGGTAATCCACCCCGGTGCCGGCGTACTCGGCGGCGCTGTCCAGCGACAGGCCGCCGGAGGATTCCAACCGGACTCCCGGTGAGCGGGCATCGCGGCGCTGCACGGCGATCTGGGTCTGCCAAACCGGGAAGTTGTCCAGCAGGATGAGCCCGACGTCCTCGGCCAGCACCTCGTCGAGTTGATCAAGGGTGTCCACCTCGACCTCGCACGGCAGCCCGGGCGCGGCGGCGCGCACCGCGCGCAGAG
>SYAB01000061.1 GCA_005787665.1 Actinomycetota bacterium | reverse complement strand
GATCGGTGGTTCCTGGACCGCACGTGCACCCACATCCTGGCCTGGGAGGGCGACTCCTCCAACGAGGCCAAGTGGTTCTGGTTCGAGGGCAACTTCGGCGCCTACGAGGAAAATAAAGTCGAAAGACTCGGCGCCGACGCAGCCCGTCCGCACAGAGTGACCCACCGGCGGCTCACACGCGACTAATGTCTGCGCTGTGACGGCCGGCCGGAGGACATCTGATCTGGAACACGCCTATGCAGCAACCTACCGTGGTCCGCACGGCGGTGCGCTGCTCGACGGCGTGGAGGCCGTCGAAACGGCGCCGGCGACGGTGCCCGCCGCGCTGATCGACGCCCACGAACGGCTCGCGCAGCACCGCCGGGTCGGCGAGACGCTGGTCGAGGTCTACGGATCCGACGATCCGGGCGGGTTCGGGCCGGCCCTGCAGATCGTGACCGACCAGGCCACCATGCTGCTCGATTCGGTGACCGTGCTGCTCCACCGCCTCGGCGTCGCCTATGTCGCGCTGATGCACCCGGCGGTGTGGGTCCGCCGCGACGAGGACGGCACCCTGCGCGATCTCGAAGCGACCGAGGACGGCGCGCCGGGGGCGATCGAGGAGTCCTGGATCCACATCCAGCTCTCGCCGACGGTCAATCAGCGTGCACTGGCCGAAGCGGTGCGCCTCGTACCGATGGTGGTTGCCGACGCCCGGCAGATCGCCCACGACTCCGCGGCCCTGTCGGCGGCCCTGAGCCGGCTGGCCCATGAGATCGCCGCCGATGACGGCACCCGGTTCCCCGGACCGGACCGGATGGATGTGTCCTACCTACTGCGCTGGCTCGGCGACGGCCACTTCGTGCTGCTCGGAGCGCTGAGCTGCACGGTGCGCGACGGGCAGGCCAGTGCGCAGGAGCCCAGCCGGCTGGGGGTCGCCCGGTTGCGCACCGAAGTGTTGCCCGAGATCAGCCGTCCCGGAGAGCCGCTGGTGTTGGCGCTGGCCACCATGCCGAGCTTCCTGCGCTACGGCGCCTACCCCTACATCGTGGTCGTGCGCGAGCACGGCCCGGCCGGAGCGGATATCGAACACCGCTTCGTCGGTCTGTTCACCGTCGCGGCGATGAACGCCAACGTCCTGGACATCCCGCTGATCTCGCGACGGGTTCAGGGGGCGCTCGCGCTGTGCCAGGGCGATCCGAGCCATCCCGGGCAGCTCGTGCTCGACATCATTCAGACCATTCCGCGCTCCGAGCTGTTCACCCTGAGCGCCGAACAACTGCTGGATACCGCCAGTGCGGTGATCGACCTCGGCTCGCGCCGCCGGACCCTGCTGTTCCTGCGGACCGATCGACTGGGCCACTTCGTGTCCTGCCTGGTCTACCTCCCGCGCGACCGTTACACCACTGCGGTGCGACTGGCCATGCAGGACATCCTTATTCGCGCGTTCGGCGGTTCCAGTATCGACTATGCCGCCCGGGTCAGCGAGTCTCCCTGGGCGGTGGTGCATTTCACCGTCCGCCTGCCCGACGAGCCGGCGTCGTCGGCGATCGACACCTCCGAGACCAACCGTGTCCGGATCCAGGAGCTGCTCACCGCGGCGACCCGGACCTGGGCCGACCGGCTGCTCGGGAAGGTGGGGAGCGGTGTGATCGGCGGGGCGGTCGCCGAGCACTACGCGGAGGCGCTGCCCGAGGAGTTCAAACAGGTCGTCAACCCGGACGAGGCGATCGCCGACATCGCCATCATCGAGGCGCTGCAACCGGATTCGGTGCGGCTGCAACTCGAGCCCGGCAACGTCGACCGCGAGGCGTTCCTGACCTGGTATCTGGGCGGGGTGTCGGCGTCGCTGAGTCAACTGCTGCCGATGCTGCAGTGCATGGGGGTCGAGGTCCTCGAGGAGCGGCCGTTCACCGTGACCCGGCCCGACGGCCTCGGGGTCCGGATCTACCAGTTCACCATCCGGCCGCAGGCCTCGGTGCCGGACTTCACCGCTCCCGACGAATGGGACGCGACCGCCGCCCGCTTCACCGACGCGGTGACCGCGATCTGGCAGGGTCGGGTGGAGATCGACCGATTCAACGAACTCGTCCTGCGGGCCGGTCTGACCTGGCGGCAGGTGATGTTGCTGCGCGCCTACGCGAAGTACCTGCGCCAAGCGGGGTTTCCCTACAGTCAGTCCCATATCGAAGCGGTGCTGGGAGAGCACACCTCGACCGCCCGCGCGTTGGTGACCCTGTTCGAGGCGATGTTCGACCCGCACCGCGACGGCCACGACGCCAAGGCGGCGGCACGGGTGGTCGCTGCCGACATCGACGCGCTGACCAGTCTGGACACCGACCGGGTGCTGCGCGCGTTCGCCTCGATGATCGAGGCCACCCTGCGAACCAACTACTACGTCACCGCGCCGGATTCGGCCCGCGCCCGAGACGTGTTGGCGATCAAGCTCAACCCCCAGCTGATCACCGAGTTGCCGCTGCCCAGACCGCGTTTCGAGATCTTCGTCTACTCACCCCGGGTCGAGGGTGTGCACCTGCGTTTCGGTCCGGTCGCCCGCGGCGGGCTCCGGTGGTCGGACCGCCGCGAGGATTTCCGCACCGAGGTCCTCGGCCTGGTCAAG
>SYAB01000060.1 GCA_005787665.1 Actinomycetota bacterium | reverse complement strand
TGAGGTGCACCTCCGAGACGCCGACCGGATAGTGCGGCAACACCTGGAAGAAGGTGAACACCATGGCCGTTGCGGCGAGACTGCGGTAGAGCACGGTGGTCAGGCCACGCTCCTTGGCCGATTGCCACACGGCGCGCAGCGTGTAGAGGCCGGCCCCGCCGGCGGTGACGTACCCGAGGGCCATCTTGGAACCCTCGACAATTCCTGGCTCGATATGCACGGTGACACCCTCTCGAACGGAACCTGGGCCGGTCACCCGAAACGGGCGGCCTGTGTGGCCACTCGTCCAGTCCGCGAGGCGACGCGACACCGGACGCGGCGCGCCCGGCACGGTTGGCAGGTCTTCGGACTTACAGGCACGCACCGAGGTGCTCCTACATGCTGCCGCTTCCCAGCCGGGGTGGCCAGTGCCGATGACAGCGTTCGTTCCTGCAGACCGCTGCGGGACAGTCCCGGATTTGCACCGGGTTCCCTCTCGCGGTGCCCACCGCTCGCACCGCTCGATCCCGTGGCCGGGCTCGCGTCCTGCCACGGGAAACCAACCGCAGCGGCGACGCTATCAGGTTCGGGCCCGTAGTCCGTGGGTAAACGGGCAGCTCATCACAGCCATCAACGCCCGGCAGAGGGCGGACTCGTCGTCGGCGGTGCGGAAGAACGGAATCCGGGAGTCCCAACCCCCCTCGGGTCCCTCAACTCGCACCTGCAGGCCGTACCGGTCGAGCCCCAGGAGGCGTAGCCGTCCGCGCCGCATCCGGCGGGGCAGACGTAGTCGCAGTCGTTCGACGAGTTCGGGATGGTGGCGGTGCAGATGGGTCACCCAGGCGGACTCGGTGGTGCTGAAGGGGTCGGGACTGGCTTTTCGGACGGCATCGACGGCGACGTCCTCGGCTCCCGCGGCGTCGGCAAAGACGACCGATTCGATCGTCAGCAGGACGAGAAGGTCGCCGTGACCGACGTCCAGCAGCCCCGGGTCGGGGTTGGTCGCCGCGATGTCGTCGAGCAGGGGGCCCATCGCGGCGGCGGCCACCGGGCGGATCCGTCCGCGGATCCACACCAACCCCCGCACCGATTCGCAGACACCAGGACTCCGGTCGAGGAGCTCGAGCACCGCGGTGGCGCCGGGGCGCAGGGTTGCGAGCGACGATCCGCTCCCGGCGGTCAACGCGATCGCGCCGTCCGGGATCAAGCCGCGCACCCGGCACGGCGCGTTCGGAACGCCGTCGGCGGCCACCTGCGCCGTGCCGCCCCGTGCCAGCACGGTGCGCACCCGCTCGGCCGGCGTCGGTCCGGATGAACGCGTCAACGTCCGCCTCCTGGTGATCGGACCCCGGCTTTGCGACGAGCACGGGATGTATTAGGTTAGGCAACACTTAAAAAGGTAAGGCAAACCTTAATCACGGTAAAGGCGGACGCGATGAACGGTGTCATCGAGCTCGCGCGCTCGGGTCCGACGGTGTCCGCGCAGCTGTTCGGCAGCGGACTGATCGGTCTGCGCGAGGGGCTGGAAGCCGGGATCGTCGTGATGATCCTGATCGCCTTCCTGGTGAAGTCCGATCGCCGGGACGCGCTGAAGTGGGTGTGGCTGGGCGTGGCCGCGGCGGTCGCGATGACCATCGGGGTATTCCTGGCGATCCAGTTCGGCGCGTACACCATCACCGGCCTCGCCGCCGAAGCCATCGCCGGAGTCGGATCGCTGATCGCGGTGGCGATCGTGACGACGATGGTGCTGTGGATGCGCAGCGCCGCCGCCGGGCTGTCCGGTGAACTGCGCGCGGGAATGGCCACGGCCCTCGACGCCGGGGCGCCCGCCGTGGCGGCGCTGGCCTTTCTGGCAGTGGGCCGGGAGGGCGTCGAGACCGCCCTGTTCATGATCGGGTACGCCCAGGCGCACACGTTCTGGCCGCTATTGGGTTTGGTGGCCGGTCTGGCGGTGGCTGCGACGTTGGCCTGGGGCATGTGCGCCGGCGCGGTGCGGATCAACCTGTCACAGTTCTTCTCCTACACCGGGGTGTTCCTGATCGTCGTGGCCGCCGGCATCCTGGCCTACGGCATCGGCGCCCTGCAGACCGTGGGCTGGCTGCCCGGGGCGGGATTCCGGGCCTTCGACATCAGCTCCGCCATGAATTGGTCGTCTTGGTACGGCGAGATCATCCGGGGCGTCTTCAACCTCACCCCGACCCCGACCTTCCTGCAGTTGGCGGGCTGGTTGGGCTACCTGGGCATCGTCCTGCCGCTGTTCCTTCGCCCCGTGGGCGCGCCCGAGAAACCCACCGGCCCCGTCGCATCGGGGCGCACGTCTGAAAGGTCGACCATCTGATGTCTCTCCGCACGGTCCACACCGCCACCGCCGCGGTGCTCTCCGCCGGTCTCGTGCTGAGCGGGTGTACCGCCAAACAGTCCGCGTCCGAGGGCGCGGACTCCCGTACCCGCGTCACCGTCGAGGCCTCCGACTCGGGCTGCGCGTTATCGGCCGCCCAGGGTCCCACCGGTCCGAACACGTTCGTCGTGACCAACAACGGCACCAAGGTCACCGAGTTCTACGTCTACGGCACGGGTGAGCGGGTGATGGGAGAGGTCGAGAACATTTCCCCGGGACTCGAGCGCACCCTGATCGTCAACCTCAACGAGCCCGGCACCTACCGGACGGCCTGCAAGCCGGGGATGATCGGCGATGGCATCCGCAGCGACTTCGTCGTCACCGGCGATGCCGTCCAGGCCAGCACCGACGTGAAGTCCCAGCAGGCGGCGCGGGACTACAAGCGCTACGTCACCAGTCAGGTCGAGGCGCTGATCCCGGCGACCGAAGCCTTCGCCGCGGCGGTCCGGGCAGGGGACGTTGCCACCGCGAAGGCGATGTTCCCGACGACGCGGACCTACTACGAGCGCATCGAGCCGGTCGCCGAGTCGTTCCCCGACGACCTCGACCCGAGGATCGACCTCCGCGAAGCCGACCTGGAACCGGGGCAGACGTGGACCGGCTTCCACCGGCTCGAGAAGGACCTGTGGGTCAGCGGACTCCAGCCCGACAGCGCCGCGATCGCCGATCAGTTGGTCGCCGACGTCAAGGAACTGGCCGAAGGGGTGACGTCCCCTGACTGGACCATCGACCCGACCCAGATCGCCGGCGGCGCGCAGGGACTGCTCGACGAGGTCGCGGTCTCGAAGATCACCGGCGAGGAGGACATCTTCAGCCACACCGACCTCTGGGACTTCAACGCCAATGTGGAGGGCTCCCAGACCGCGGTCGCCTCGGTGCGCCCCATTCTCGATGAGCGCGACCGCGAACTCGGCACTCGGGTCGACCAGCGGTTCGCCGAGGTGGAGGCGCTGTTGGCCACCTATCGGACGGGCGACGGATTCGTGTCCTACGACACCGTCACTGAACCGCAGCGCCAGGAACTCTCACGGGCGATCGACGCGCTGAGCAAAGAGGTCAGTCAGGTGCAAGGTGCCGTCGCCCCCCAGTGAGGCCGGCCGCGCCGCCGGAAGTTCGGGGCTCTCCCGCCGCACGCTGCTGGGGGCGGCCGGAGTCGGCGCGGCCGTGGCCGGGGCCGCGGGTGCCGGCGTACTGGCGGGGCGCGCGTCGGCCGCCGCCGCCGGGATGGACAAGCCGGTGCCCTTCCGCGGGCAGCGTCAGGCCGGCATCATCACCCCGGCCCAGGACCGGATGCACTTCTGTGCCTTTGACGTCACGACCGACTCCAAGGCCGATGTGGTGGCGATGCTCACCGAGTGGACCCTGATGGCCGAGCGGATGACCGCCGGGCAGCAGACCACTCCCGACGGCGCGGTGGGACGGAATCCCTATGCGCCGCCGGAGGATACCGGTGAGGCGCTCGGCCTGCCCGCCTCCCAGCTGACCCTCACCATCGGGTTCGGACCCGGGTTCTTCGCCAAGGACGGCAAGGACCGCTTCGGCCTCGCCGATCGGCGCCCCGCGCCGTTGGCGGACCTGCCCAAGTTCCCCAACGAGAGTCTCGATCCGGCCCGGTGCGGCGGCGACATCGTGATCCAGGCGTTTTTACCCTGGTGGCACCGCGCTGCGCAGACATGGGGTGGATGCCGTCTGCAGCCAGGGCTTTGCACGGGGACGCCTTGCAGCAGACGGT
>SYAB01000059.1 GCA_005787665.1 Actinomycetota bacterium | reverse complement strand
GTGTCCTCGATTCCGGCAGAGATCCGGGCGAAACCGGCCGGCACCGCATCTCCCCAGCGGGCCCGGCGGTCCACCGAGGTGTGCAGGCCGCCGACGCTGGTGGCCGCCACCAGCAGATCGCTGCCGGCGACCAGCGCGTGGACAGCCTCGCGGCCACCGGACAGTTCGATCGAGACCAGCCCGCCGAAGCGGCGCATCTGGGTGGTTGCGACCGGGTGCGACGGATCGCCGGGCAGGCCCGGGTATCGCACCGCATGCACCCGCGGGTGGCCCTGCAGCGCGGTGGCCAGCGCCAGCGCGTTCTGGCATTGCCGGTCGAATCTCAGCCCGAAGCTGCCGATGCCGCGGAGCAACAGCCAGGCCTCCAACGCGCCGGGAACCGGCCCGGCCAGCATCCGCTCCCGAGCGACCGCGGCCACCAGGTCGGCCTGGGAGCCGGCGACGTAGCCGGCGATCAGGTCGCTGTGTCCGCCGAGGGCCTTGGTGGCGCTGGCGACCACCAGGTCGGCCCCCAGCGACAGCGGCCGCTGCCCGAGGGGCGTCGCCGTGGTGTTGTCGACCACCAGGCGGGCCCCGCGGCGGTGGCAGATCCCGGCCAAGCGATGCAGGTCCACCACGTCCAGGGCAGGATTCGTCGGCGTCTCGGCCAGCACCACGTCGGCGTGCCGGGCAGCCTCGCACAGCTGGCCGGCATCGGCCTCCCGCACGGTGACACCCAGCGGGGCAAGGCTTTCCGTGGCGTAGCGGCGCACCTGGTGATACCCGTCGGCAGGCACCACCAGAACCTGGCCGGGCCGGGCCAGCACGCGCAGCGCGGCCGTCACGGCCGCCATCCCGGAGCCGAAGGCGACGGCGGAGCCGGCGTCCTCCAGGCGGGCCAGCGCGCCTTCCAGCCGAACCCAGACGGGGTTGGAGTATCGGCCGTAGACGTGGTCCTCGCTGCCCTCGTCCGCCGAGAGGTGGAAGGCGGACACCGGCATCGGGACCGGACCCACGGGTTGACCCGGAACGGCCGGTGCGTCGGCGGCCTTCACCGTCCTCGTCGAGTCCCCGTAGCCCTCAAACATCGGTTACTCCGCTTTGGTGCTGCGGCCCAGCAGCAGCGCGACGGCGTCATCGACGGACAGCCCGCGATGGCACACCCGGTGCACCGCGTCGGTCAACGGCATCTCGACGTCATAGCTGGAGGCCAGCGCCAGGATCGAGGAGCATGAGGTGACTCCCTCGGCGACATGGCCGTGGGTGGCCCGCTTGGCCTGCTCCAGGGTGTCGCCGCGGCCCAGGCGCACCCCGAAGCTGCGGTTGCGGGAGTGCGCCGAGGTGCACGTCGCCACCAGGTCGCCCACCCCGGCCAGGCCGGCCAACGTGGTGGTCTTGGCTCCCAGCGCGATGCCCAGCCTCATGATCTCGGCCAGACCCCGGGTGATGATCGCCGCTGCCGTGTTCTCCCCCAGTCCCACTCCGGCCGCCATCCCGCAGGCCAGAGCGATGACGTTCTTGCAGGCGCCGCCGATCTCGGTGCCCGCGACATCGGAGTTGGTGTAGGGGCGCAGGTAGGACGTGTTCAGTCCACGCTGAAGGGCCACCGCCCGCCCCGAATCCGAGCAGGCCACCACCGTCGCGGCGGGTTGCTCCGCGGCGATCTCCTCGGCGAGATTGGGACCGGAGACGACCGCCACCTGGCCGGCATCGCATCCGGTGACATCGACGATCACCTGACTCATCCGCATCAGCGAGCCCAACTCGATGCCCTTGGCGAGGCTGACCAGGGTGGCGCCGGGGGCGAGGTGGCCGCGCCAGGACTCCAGATTGGTGCGCAGCGTCTGCGACGGCACGCCGAGCAGCACGGTGGTGACACCGGCGAGGGCCTCGGCGGGATCCGAGGTCGCCCGGATCGACTCCGGCAGCCCGACGCCGGGCAGATAGTCGGGGCTGGTGTGGGCTGCATTGATCCCCTCGGCGACCTCGGGACGACGGGCCCACAGCCGCACGTCATTGCCGGCGTCGGCCAGGACCTTGGCCAACGCGGTGCCCCAGGCGCCGGCTCCCATCACCGTCGCCGTACCCAGCGAGCCGCCCATCGACCTCCGCATCCGCGCAACGACGTTCCCCGTCCAACCTAACCGCTGCCGGCGCTGGCAGGATGGCCGCCATGAGCGCGCCGCCCGATGTGGGAGTGATCATCGCGGTCAAGCGGCTTCCCGCCGCCAAGACCCGGCTGGCGGCGCAGTTCCCCGACGACCGCCGCGAGCGCATCGTCCTCGCGATGCTCATCGATACCATTTCGGCTGCCCGCCTCGTCCCGGTCGTGCACTCGGTCACCGTGGTGACCGCCGACCAGACCGCGGCCGCGGCGGCGGCCGCCCTCGGCGCGCTGGTGGTGCCCGACCCGACGCCGGCCGAACACCCCGACCCCCTGAACAACGCCCTCCTGGTCGCCTGCTCCGCCGTCGCGGCGCGTACCCCCAATATCGTTGTGCTGCAAGGTGATCTGCCAGCCGTCAAGCCGGCCGAACTCGATGCGGCACTGACGTCGGCGACCGCTCACTGCCGCAGTTTCGTCGCCGACCGCCAGCGCACCGGGACGGCGGCGCTGTGCGCCTTCGGTGTGCCCTTGGACCCGCGCTTCGGCACCGACTCGGCACGGCGTCATCGCGACTCCGGAGCCACCGAGCTGAGTGGCGGCTGGCCCGGCCTACGTTGCGATATCGACACCCCGGAGGATCTTGCCGAGGCGGGCCGGCTGGGGTTGGGGACGGCGACGGCGGCCGCCCTGCGATGAGGCCGCACGGATTCGGCGGCAGCTGACCCGGCAGGTTCGGCGATGGGGGATGATGACGGCATGACCGAGGCCCACACCGAAACCGACCGAACAACCGCGGTGCCGGCACCGGAGCCGCCGCCGGCAGCCACCGTCACGCCGGTGGAGAATCCGCTTCCCGAGGACCGCTACCTCAACCGTGAGCTGAGCTGGTTGGACTTCAACAACCGGGTTCTCACCCTGGCCGCGGACACCTCGCTGCCACTGCTGGAGCGGCTGAAGTTCCTGGCGATCTTCGCCACCAACCTCGACGAGTTCTACATGGTGCGGGTGGCCGGCCTCAAGCGCCGCGACGAGATGCGGCTGTCGGTGCGCTCGGCGGACGGCCTGACCCCGCGCGAGCAACTGAGGCTGATCGGTGAGCGGACCCAGCAGATCGCCATTCGGCACGCCCGGGTGTTCATGGACTCGGTGCGCCCGGCACTGGCCGACCACGGTATCCACATCGTGACCTGGGCGGAGCTGACCGAGTCCGAGCGCAGCGACTTGTCGGCCTATTTCGCCGAGCAGGTTTTCCCGGTGCTGACACCGTTGGCCGTCGATCCGGCCCACCCGTTCCCGTTCGTCAGCGGGCTGAGCCTGAACCTGGCGGTCGCGGTGCGCTCGCCCGACGGAGAGGAGCGCTTCGCCCGGGTCAAGGTGCCCGACAACGTCGACCGGTTCGTCCGGATCAAGAACTCCGATCCGGAGAGCGATGTGGCGCGTTTCCTGCCGATGGAAGAACTCATCGGCGCATTCCTGCCGGTGCTGTTCCCCGGGATGGAAATCGTGGAACGGCACGCCTTCCGGATCACCCGCAACGCCGACATGGACGTCGAGGACCGCGACGAGGACCTGCTGCAAGCGCTGGAACGAGAACTGGCCCGCCGCCGATTCGGACCGCCGGTGCGGCTGGAAGTCTCCGACGACATGAGCGAGCACATGCTCGGCCTGCTGCTCCGCGAACTCGACGTCCATCCCGGCGATGTGGTGCAACTTCCTGGCCTGCTTGATCTTTCGGCACTGTGGCAGGTGTATGCGGTCGACCGTCCGGGGCTCAAGGAGAAGCCGTTCGTACCGGCGACCCACCCCGCCTTCGGCGAGACCGGGAAAAGCATCTTCGCAACGCTGCGCGATGGCGATGTGCTGGTGCATCATCCCTACGAGTCCTTCTCCACCAGCGTGCAGCGGGTCATCGAGCAGGCCGCCGCCGATCCGGACGTCCTGGCCATCAAGCAGACGCTGTATCGCACGTCCGGGGACTCCCCGATCATCAACGCGCTGATCGAGGCGGCCGACGCCGGCAAACAGGTCGTGGCCCTGGTGGAACTGAAGGCCCGCTTCGACGAGCAGGCCAACATCAAGTGGGCGCGGGCCTTGGAAGACGCCGGCGTGCACGTGGTGTACGGATTGGTCGGTCTGAAGACGCATTGCAAGACGTGTCTGGTGGTGCGCCGGGAGGGATCGACGATCCGGCGCTACTGCCACGTCGGAACCGGCAACTACAACCCGAAGACCGCCCGACTCTACGAGGACGTCGGCCTGCTCACCGCGTCGCCGGAGATCGGCGCGGACTTGACCGATCTGTTCAACTCGCTCACCGGGTACTCGCGCAAGGTCAGCTACCGCAACCTGCTGGTGGCTCCGCACGGCATCCGCAAGGGGATCCTCGAGCGTGTGGAGCGGGAGGTCGCCGCCCACCAGCAGTCCGGCAACGGGCTGATCCGGATGAAGGGCAACGCCATCGTCGACGAACAGATCATCGACGGCCTCTACCGGGCATCCCAGGCCGGGGTGCGGGTGGAGGTCGTCGTGCGCGGGATCTGCGCCCTGCGGCCCGGGGTCGAGGGGTATTCGGAGAACATCGCGGTCCGGTCGATCCTCGGGCAGTTCCTCGAGCACTCCCGGGTGATGCACTTCCGTGCGATCGACGAGTTCTGGATCGGCAGCGCCGACATGATGCACCGCAACCTCGACCGCCGGGTCGAGGTGATGGCTCAGGTCAAGGACCGGCGGCTCACCGCGTATCTGCACGAGGTATTCGAGTCCGCGATGCACCCGTCGACCCGGTGCTGGGAACTGGGGTCCGACGGAAGCTGGACAGCAGCCCCCAAGGATGGCCTCGAGGTACGCGACCATCAGGTGTGGCTGATGGAAAAGCACCGTCAGGGCTGACGGAAGCGCCCGATGGCACAGACGAAAAAGTCGGCGGCCCGTAAGAAGCCGCCGGTAGTGGCTGCCGGCGCCGTCCTCTGGCGGCCCGGCGACGATCCTGGGGAACCGCTCCTAGCGGTGGTCCATCGACCCCGGTATGACGACTGGTCGCTGCCCAAGGGCACGGGCGACGCCGGTGAGACCGAACCGGTCGCCGCGGTGCGCGAGATCTTCGAGGAAACCGGCCAGCGGGCGGCCTTGGGCCGGCGGCTGTGCAGAGTCAGCTACCCGATTCCCGGCGGTACCAAGGTGGTGCACTACTGGGTGGCACGGGCGGTCGACGGTGACTTCACGCCGAATTCCGAAGTGGACCAGCTGATCTGGCTTCCCATGGGGGCCGTCTCCGAGCGACTCACCTACCCGCAGGATCGAATGGTCGCGGCGCGCTTCGCCAAGAAGCCCGCCGACACCCAGACGGTTCAGATCATCCGCCATGGCACAGCCGGTCGGAAGGCTCGCTACAAGGGTGATGACCGCGAACGGCCGTTGGACAACAAGGGCCGGGCCCAGGCGACGTCACTGGTGCCCCAACTGCTCGCCTTCGGAACGTCCGCGGTCTACGCCGCCGATCGGACCCGGTGCGTCCAAACCGTCGAACCACTGGCCCGCACACTCGATCTGCCCGTCACCGTGGAGCCCGCACTGACCGAGGAGGATTACGCCGGGGATCCGCGGGCGGCCCACGAACGGGTGCTGGAGATCGCGCTCGGCGGTGGCACGCCCGCCATCTGCACGCAGGGCAGGGTCATCCCGTATCTGATCGATTGGTGGTGCGAGCGCGACGGCGTGCGACCGGACAAATCGCGCAACCGCAAGGGCAGCACCTGGGTTCTGTCGCTGTCGCAGGGCCGGCTCATCGCGGCGGATCACCTCCCGAGCCCGCTGGCCACCCGAACCTGAGCCGCCGAACGCAAATACGCCGCGGACCTCACGGCCCGCGGCGTATTCGGGATGACGGTGTTAGCGGCGGCCCTTCGCGGCCGGAGCCTTCTTGGCCGGGGCCTTCTTCACAACGGCCTTCTTCACCGGCGCCTTCTTGACGACGGCTTTCTTCACCGGCGCCTTCTTGACGACGGCTTTCTTCACCGGCGCCTTCTTCACGACGGCTTTCTTCACCGGCGCCTTCTTCACGACGGCTTTCTTCACCGGCGCCTTCTTCACGACGGCCTTCTTCACCGGCGCCTTCTTCACGACGGCCTTCTTC
>SYAB01000058.1 GCA_005787665.1 Actinomycetota bacterium | reverse complement strand
GGCAAGGAGACCGTTCAGAACATCCGCGCCCGGCGCTTCGCCAACGAACTCTTCGAGCCGATCTGGAACAGCCACTACGTCGACAGCGTCCAGATCACCCTGGCCGAAGACATCGGCCTGGGCGGGCGGGCCGGGTATTACGACGGCATCGGCGCCGCCCGCGACGTGATCCAGAATCACCTGCTGCAACTGCTCGCACTGACCGCCCTCGAGGAGCCGGTGAGCTTCCACCCCGATGAGGTGCGCACCGAGAAGATCAAGGTGCTCTCGGCCACCAGGCTGGTCCAGCCGCTGGATCTGACCACCTCCCGCGGTCAGTACGCCGCCGGGTGGCAGGGCGGCGAGCACGTGGCCGGTCTGCTCGACGAGGAGGGTTTCTCCCACACCTCGACCACCGAGACCTTCGCCGCCATCACACTCGACGTCGACACCCGGCGTTGGGCGGGCGTACCGTTCTATCTGCGGACCGGAAAACGGCTGGGCCGCAGGGTGACCGAGATCGCGCTGATGTTCAAACGTGCGCCGCACCTGCCGTTCGACGCCACCATGACCGAGGAACTCGGGCAGAATGCGCTGGTGATCCGGGTTCAACCGGACGAGGGGATCACCCTGCGCTTCGGTTCCAAGGTGCCGGGCAGCGCGATGGAGGTCCGCGATGTCAACATGGACTTCTCCTACGGTTCGGCGTTCGCCGAGGACTCCCCGGAGGCCTACGAGCGGCTGATCCTCGACGTGTTGCTCGGCGAGCCCTCGCTGTTCCCGAGTAACGCCGAGGTCGAGCTGTCGTGGAAGATCCTCGATCCCGCGCTGGAGTATTGGGCCACGCACGGCACCCCCGACCCGTACGAGTCGGGTACCTGGGGACCCGACTCGGCCTTCGAGATGCTCGAGCGCACGGGCCACGAATGGCGGCGGCCGTGAGGGGCCCGCGCGACGATCGGAGCGGAACCAGATGATCGTCGATCTTCCGGACACCACGACCAACGAGATCAACAAGCGGATCACCTCGCTGCGCGAGGAGGGCGGCGCCATCACGCTGGGCCGGGTGTTGACCCTGGTGGTGGCCCCGGACTCCGAGGAGATCCTGGAGGATGCGGTCGAGGCCTCCGTCGGTGCCAGCCGGGAGCACCCCTGCC
The DNA here is from genome assembly GCA_005787665.1 of Actinomycetota bacterium. Next base: position 7,453 of record SYAB01000058.1, on the reverse strand, counting down.
GCATCATCGTCGTCGTCCCCGTCGACCGGGATGCCGCCGAACCGCGCCTGGACGGCCAGTTGCGGGTGGGAGGCGACGCCGGCGCCGGCGAGGTGGTCGTGCTGAAGACCTCCGGCCCACTCGCCGACCACGCCAGCAGCGTCGTCCTGCCCTTCCTGCTGCCCGACACGCCCGTGGTCGCCTGGTGGCCCGGCGCGGCGCCTGCAGTTCCCGCGCGGGATCCTCTGGGCCGCTTGGCGATTCGACGGATCACCGATGCCACCGGTGCACCCGATCCACTGGCCGCGCTGCGCAGCAGGCTGGAGGGCTACGCCCAGGGCGATACCGACCTGGCATGGAGCCGGATCACCTACTGGCGGGCATTGCTGGCCTCGGCGCTCGAGCAACCCCCATACGAGCCGGTGACTTCCGCGGTGGTTTCCGGCCTGGCCACCGAGCCGGCCCTCGACGTGCTGGCCGGCTGGCTGGCCGCGCGTATCGACGGTCCGGTCAGCCGGGAGTTCGGCGAACTCGAAGTGACGCTGACCCAGCCCAGTCAGACCATCACCCTGAGCCGGCCGCAGCAGGGGTCGACAGCAACGCTGGCCCGCACCGGACGGCCCGACGCCCAACTTCCGCTGGCCCGCCGCGAAACCCGGGAATGCCTCGCCGAGGACCTGCGCCGACTCGATGCCGACGAGGTGTACCACGAGGCCCTGGCCGGAATCGGGAAGGTGCGCTACCCGACCGGTGGGACGTCCTGACCGTGGGCGTGTCCGTCGAGACCTTTGCCGACACCGACGCCCTGGTGGCCGCCGCCGGGGACCGACTGGCCGCGGCAATCACGGCGGCGGTGGCCGCCCGCGGCTGCGCCTGGATCGTGCTCACCGGCGGCGGCACCGGGATCGCCCTGCTCAAGCGCCTCGGTACCCACGAACTGGACTGGTCCAGGGTGCACCTGTTCTGGGGAGATGACCGCTTCGTGCCTCACGACGACGACGAGCGCAACGAAAAGCAGGCCCGGGAGGCCCTGCTGGACCATATCGACATCCCGGCCGGCAACATCCACCCCATGGCGCCCAGCGACGGCGAGTTCGGCGACGACCTCGACGCCGCGGCCCGCGGATACCAGGATCTGCTGGCCGCCCAAGCCACAAGCGGCTCCCCCACACCGGTTTTCGACGTCCATCTGTTGGGGATGGGCGGCGAGGGGCACGTCAACTCGTTGTTTCCGCACACCGCGGCGGTGCGCGAGCAGACCGAGATGGTGGTGGGTGTGGCCGACTCCCCCAAGCCGCCGCCGAGGCGGATCACACTGACCCTGCCCGCGGTGCGCCGCGCCCGGCAAGTCTGGCTGGTGGTCTCCGGTGCGGCCAAAGCCGACGCCGTGGCCGCCGCGGTCGCCGGCGCCGACCCCGATGCCGTCCCCGCGGCCGGCGCCATTGGTTCCGAGCAGACGATCTGGCTTCTTGACCCCGCCGCGGCGGGCGGGCTGCCACACTGACGGGCATGGTCGACAAGTCCGCACCCGCCCGCACCCCCGGCGAGCGCCTGCGCACCCTCGCGCAGGCCGCCCTGAACGCCGACCAGACCGTCGATCAGGTCGATGAGCTGCTGGAGGACATGGGGCAGTCACTCGCCAGCCTGGACACCACGATGACCGGCATGGCCGCCACCCTGAAGTACTTCGAGGAGACCCTGGTGGTCTTCAACAACACGTTGACCCGACTCGACGAACTCACCCCCCGCCTGGCCGCCGTGGTGGACCGGATGGAGGGGATCGTGACCCGACTCGAACGCATCGTCGGGGTCGGCGAAGTGGTCACGGCTCCGTTGGCGGCGACCGAGTCGGCGGTGCGCGGGGTGTTCAACGCGCTGCGCCGGGGAACCTGAGCCGCTCAGCCACTGTTGCGCAGGGCCGAGGCCAACCCGCTCATGGTCAGCAGTATCCCGCGCTGCACGAGTTCGTCATCCTCGCCGCCGCGGTAGCGGCGCAGCAACTCCACCTGAAGATGATTGAGCGGCTCCAGATACGGGAACCGGTTGAACACCGAGCGCGCCAGCGCGGGATTGTCGGCGAGCAGATCGTCGTGACCGGTCACCAGTTTGTACATCGCCACCGTGCGTTCGTGCTCCGCCCGGATCTTGCCGAACACCCGGTCCCGTAACTCGGTGTCGGCGACCAGGTCGGCATACCGAGCAGCCAGCCCCAGATCCGATTTGGCCAGCACCTGGGCCATATTCGACAGCACCGTGCGAAAGAACGGCCAGCGTTGGTAGAGGTCGCGCAGCACAGCGACACGCTCTGGGTCACCGTCGGTCCATTCCTCGATCGCAGTGCCGGTGCCGTACCAGCCGGGCAGCATGACGCGCGACTGGCTCCAGGCCAGCACCCACGGGATGGCACGCAGGTCGGAAATCGACGCGGTCTGCTTGCGAGCCGTCGGGCGGCTGCCGATGTTGAGCGATCCGATTTCACTGACCGGGGTCGACTGCTCGAAGTACTCGACGAATCCCGGCGTCTGGTGCACCAGTTCGGAATAGGCGCGCTGTGCCCGGGCGGCAAGATCGTCGAGTACGCGGTAGGCCGGATCGGCGGCCGTGCCGAGCCCCTCGACGTCCAACAGCGTGGACTCGAGGGTGGCGGCGACCAGGCTTTCCAGATTGCGGTGGGCGAGCCGCGGCTCGGCGTACTTCGCCGCGATGACCTCGCCCTGCTCGGTGAGCCGCAGCGATCCGTCGACCGCCCCCGGCGGTTGGGCCAGAATCGCTTCGTAACTGGGGCCACCGCCGCGCCCCACCGTTCCGCCGCGACCGTGAAAGAGCCGTAACCGGATCCCGGTCTTGCGCGCGGATTCGACGAGATCCAGTTCGGCCCGGTAGAGGGCCCAGTTCGCGGCCAGGTATCCGCCGTCCTTGTTGGAGTCGGAATACCCCAGCATCACCTCCTGGGTGCCGCCCCGGGCGGCCACCATCGCGCGGTAGAGCCCGACGTCCAGCGCCGCCTCCAGAATCGCCGACCCCCGCTGTAGGTCATCGATGGTCTCGAACAACGGCACGATCCCGATCGGGGCGTAGCGAGCGTCCCCGGACAGATCGAGCAGACCGGCCTCCTTGAGCAGCAGCGCCGCCTCGAGCATGTCCGACACCGACTGGCACATCGAGATGATGTAGGTGGGAACCGCCTCGGCGCCCAGGGCGGACACCGCGCGGGCCGCCGCTTCGACGATGTCCAGTTCCTTGCGTGCCAGGGCCGAGAGTTCGGCGCCGTCGCGCACCAGAGGGCGCCGGGTCGACAACTCTGCCACCAGGATCTCGACCCGGCGCTCCTCGGACAGCGAGGCGTAGTCGGGATGCACGCCCGCCCACGCCAACAGTTCGGCGACGACCTGCTCGTGGGTCTCGGAGTTCTGCCGCATGTCCAGACCGCACAGATGAAACCCGAACGCGTCGACGGCATCACGCAGCCGCGCCAGCCGGTCGTCGGCGAGCAGTGCGCTGCCGTGCGCGCGCAGCGAGGCACCGATGACGTCGAGGTCGGCCAGCAGGTCGTGAGACGTCGCGTAAGGATGCAAGCCAAGATCCAGCACATGTTCGGGGTCCCGGTCCAGGATCGCCGCCGCCGTCGCGGTGAGCCGGCCGCGCACGACCCGCACCGCGCGACGGTACGGCTCGTCGAAGCGCGCCGACTCCGAGCATTGGGCAGCCAGGTCGGCGAGTGCGGGGTCTACCTCGACCAGCCGGGCCGACATCGACAGTTCCTGCTCGAGGAGGAACAACTCGTCGAAATAGTGCCCGAGGGCGACTTGGGCCGCGCTGCCGGTGGCCAGCGCGACGACGTCAGCGGTGACGTGGGGAGTGCCGTCGCGGTCGCCGCCGATCCACGACCCGGGCCGCACGATCGGCTGTTCGAGGAGGTCCGCGTCCGGCCACCGGCTGCGCAGCGCGCCGCGCACCGCGGCGTTCACCTTCGGAATGACCTCGAAGAACGCCGCCGGGTAGTACCGCAGACCGGATTCGATCTCGTCGGCGACCTGCAATCGGGACAGCCGGATCAGTGCGGTCTGCCACAGCGTCAGGATCTGGCGGCGCAGTTCGGTCTGCACGTCGCGGCCGTCCTCGGTCTCGTCCTGACCGTGCATCCGCAGCCTCATCAGCCGGGTGATGTGGTTCTGGGTGTCGAAGACGGTGCGGCGGCGGGTCTCGGTCGGGTGTGCGGTGATCACCGGGGAGACCAGGGCGCCGCGCAGGGCGTCGGCGACCGTCTTGGCTGCCAATCCGGCCGCGTCGAGCTTGCGGTACGTCGCCGCCAGGGTGCTGTCCGGCGGCGGCTCGCCGGCCGCCACGTGAACCGCCCGCCGCCGCTCCCGGTGGATGTCCTCGGCGACGTTGGCCAGCAGGGCAAAGTTGCTGAATGCGCGAATCACCGGAATAGCCCGGTGGATGTCGATCCCGGTGAACATCGCAGCCAGGTCGGCCCGGTCGATCTCTGATCGGCGCACCCGGAACGACTCCACCCGGGCACGCTCGACGAGGTCGAAAACCGCCTCGCCGTTCTGCTCCCGGATGGTGTCGCCGAGCATCGCGCCGAGCAGCCGGATGTCCTGGCGCATCGGCTCGGTGGCCTCGCGGCCGGCGCGTGTCCGGTGCACCTCGCCGATGGGTTCCAGCGCGACATCCGAGACCTCAGCCATGTCTTTAGTATCGGTGCGCACCGTGACGTCCGCAGGGCGAGTGGCGCGACTGCAGCACCGACCGAACGAATTGCTCAACGGCGAGGGGCACGGATGAGAAATGATCGACCCGTGCCATCGGTCACCGTGTATCCCGCCCGCCGCATCATCACCATGGACCCGGGGCGGCCCGACGCGACGGCGGTGGCCGTATCGGACGGTCGCATCACCGCCGTCGGCACCCGGGAGGATCTGCGCGACATCGGGCGGACCGACAACACCTTTGCCGATTCGGTGATCTGCCCGGGTTTGATCGATCAGCACCTACACCCGTTGCTCGGCGCCGCCACCCTGATGACCGAGGTAATCGCCGTCGAGGACTGGGCGCTGCCGCGGCGGACGTTCCCGGCCGCCGGTTCCGCGCAGGAGTACCGGCGTCGCCTCGCCGAGGCCGAGCGAGCCTTGCCCGACCCGGGCGAATGGTTGTTCTCCTGGGGCTATCACGCGCTCTGGCACGGGCCGTTGGATCGCGCCACCCTGGACGCCGTCAGCACCAGCCGGCCGATCGTCGTGTGGCAGCGCTCCTGCCATGAGTTCTTCCTGAACTCGGCGGCCATCCGTGGGCTGGGGTTGACCCCAGAGCGGATGGCCGGGCACGGCCCGGCGTCGAGCATGGTCGATCTCGAGGCCGGGCACTGGTGGGAATCGGGTACCAACCTGCTGCTGCCCGGCCTCGCACCGTTGCTGATGTCTCGTCAGCGGCTGACGGACGGATTGCATCAACTGGTGGACTACCTGCACGCCACCGGGGTCACCGCGATCAACGAGCCGGGCATCGTCTGGGAGGTCGAACCGTGGGATCTCTACCAGCAGATCCTCGGGTCCGACGCGACCCCCTTCGGATCGACCTTTCTCGTCGATGCCCGAACCCAGGCCGACTCGGGGATGGACCCGAACGAGGCGGTGGCCGACGCCGAAGCCCAGATGGCCCGCGCCTCGTCGGGAAAGGTGCGGCTGCTGCCCAGGCAGGTCAAACTCTTCGCCGACGGCGCGATCATCAGCCAGTTGATGCAGATGCGCGAGCCCTACCTCGACGACGCGGGACAACCGGACCTGTGTCATCACGGCGAATGGATGATGCAGCCCGACACGTTCCGGGCATTCTTCCGGGTGTACTGGAACGCCGACTGGCAATTGCACATCCATGTCAATGGCGACGCGGGTCTTGATCTGGTGCTCGACACCGTCGAGGAGTGCGCGAGCGCTCACCCCCGCGCCGACCATCGCACGGTGATCGTGCATTTCGCCAACTCCACCGGGGAGCAGGTCGACCGAATCGCCCGACTGGGATGCATCGTCTCGGCAAACCCGTACTACCCGGTCGGATTCGCCGACCGCTACGCGGCCCACGGGCTGGGTGCCGGGCGCGCTGACGCCATGGTCAGGGCCGGCTCGGTGCGAAACCGCGGCATCCCGCTGTCGCTGCACTCCGACCTGCCGATGGGCCCGGCCGCGCCGTTGCAACTCGCCTCATTCGCGGTCAATCGCCGCACACCCTCGGGACGGATCGTGGCGCCCGAAGAGCGCATCAGCGTGCACGACGCGCTGCGCGCGGTCACCGCCGAGGCTGCCTACTCCTGGCGACTCGAGGACGAACTGGGCAGCATCACCGCCGGGAAGGCCGCGAACTTCACAGTCCTCGGGGAAGACCCCTATGCAGTCGACCCCGCCGCACTGGGAGAGATCCCGATCCTGGGCACCGTCTACGAGGGGCGGTGGTTCGAAGCGGGCCGTTAGGGCTGCCTCGGCGAGGTGGAGGTTGAGTTCGGCTCAGCCGTACTTGATCGCCAGAGCGACGCCGATAATGGCGACCAGCCAGATGCCGGTCACGAAAAGGGTCAGACGGTCCAGGTTCTTCTCGACCACGGTGGATCCGGACAGACTGGACTGCACGCCGCCGCCGAAAAGTGTCGACAGGCCGCCACCCTTGGCGCGGTGCAGTAACACCAGCAGGACCACCAGGACGCTGGTGACCACCAGCAGGATCTGCAGGCCGAAAATCATGGGGGCAGCTTACCCGGTCGGGGCAGTGCTCCGGTGACCGGTCAGGGCAGCGGGCCGCCCGCGGCGATTGCCGACAGCATCGCGAACTGCTCACCGTCCAGGGAGGCGCCGCCGACCAGTGCCCCGTCGACATCGGTCTGAGCCACGATCTCGCCGACGTTCTTGGCGTTGACCGACCCGCCGTAGAGCACCCGCACCCCCTCGGCGATCTGCGGCGACGCCAGTTCGGCGAGCTCGGCCCGGATGGCCCCGCACACCTCCTGCGCGTCGGCGGCGCTGGCGACCCGGCCGGTGCCGATCGCCCACACCGGTTCGTAGGCGATCACCACGTCGGCGAGTTGGGCCTCGGTCAACCCGGCCAGCGATCCGCGCAACTGGTTGACGTTGTGCTCGACGTGACTGCCGGCCTCGCGGACCTCGAGATGCTCGCCGATGCACACAATCGGGGTGAGTCCATGCCGGAACGCCGCCGCCGCCTTCGCCGCGACCGTGGCGTCGTCCTCATGGTGGTAGGTCCGCCGCTCGGAGTGACCGACGACGGCGAAGGTGCATCCCAGTTTGGCCAGAAACGCGCCGCTGATGTCGCCGGTGTAGGCACCGGAGTCGTGCGGGGACAGGTCCTGCGCCCCATAGGTCAGCCGCAGCTTGTCGCCATCGACCACGGTCTGGACACTGCGCAGGTCGGTGAACGGCGGTATGACGGTGACGTCGACCTTGTCGAAGTATTTGTCCGGCAG
>SYAB01000057.1 GCA_005787665.1 Actinomycetota bacterium | reverse complement strand
GCCGCCGCGAACGCCCGCAGCACTCCCGCCCGGTGGTCCGGGGAGGTGCCGGACCAGCCAGGCAGCGCCGCTCGCGCCGCGGCGACCGCGGCGTCGATATCGGCCTCGGTGGCGCTGCCGCCGTCGCCGAGCGGCTCCCCGGTCGCGGCCTCCAGAACGGGTTCGGCCTTGTCGGCGGGGCGCAACTCGCCGTCGATGAACAGCTGGGGCGGGGTCTTGAGGGTCATAGCGGCGCTCCCGGTCGGTCGGTCTTCTCGGCGGTGCTGAACAACACGCCATCGGTCATCAGGCGGTCGATGTCCTGCTCGTCCATCCCGAGCACCTCGCGGCAGATGAGCCGGGTGTCCGCCCCGGGTCGGGGCGCCGGCCGTTGCGGGGCGGGGGGGATGTTGCGGTAGGGCGCGGGACCCGCCTCGCTGGGCAGGGTCACCTCGAAGCAGGGGTGGGCCATCTCGGTCAGGACGTGGCGGAACTGCAGTTGGGGATCGGCGAGGACCTCCTCGGCCCGGTTCATCGGGCCGGCGGCGATTCCGGCGGCCTGCAGCCGCGCCGCGACCTCCACGGGGGGCTGGGTGCGAGCCCAGTGCGCCAGGGCGGTGACCGGGTCGGCGGCGGCGTCGGCCCCGATCGCCTGCCGGGCGGCCCCGGCGTCGGCGTCTCCGGCCAGCGAGACGACGCACCACTCGTCCTCGCCGGAGCAGGCGAGCACGAGGACGGTGGGGTCGTTGCGTCGCACGTCGGCCCGCTGGGCCTGCGCGGCCAGCAGCACATAACGGGTTGCCAGCTGGTTGATGACCGCCTCGGCCTGGGAGACATGCAGCCGTGCGCCCAACCCGGTGCGGTGCCGCCGGATCAGTCCGGCCAGGGCGCCGATCGCACTGATCCGTCCGACCACGTGGTCGGGGAAGATGGTCGTCGCGTCGTAGAACGGGTGCCGGGAGCCCTCGGCCGGATCCTCCTCGGAGGTCCATAGTCTGGTCACCCCGGTGGTGGCCCGGACCAGTGGCCCGTATCCCATACGGCCACTCCACGGCCCGGTGTCCCCGAACGCGCTACTCTCGGCGAGCACCAGCGTGGGTCTGATCTTCTTCATTCGGTCATACGGAAAGCCAAGCGCAGCAAGGGTTCCCGGCTTGAAGTTGGCGAAGACGACATCCGAGGCGGCCACCAGCTTCTCGAACAATGCCGCACCGCCGGGCGCACGCAATTCCAGGCCCAATCCCAGATTGTTGCGATGCGCGCGGGCGAAGGACTCACTGATCTGCTGGCCCTCACGCTTCTGGCGCAGTCCGTCGGGGTAGGAGGTGCTCTCCACCTTGATGATCTCGGCGCCGAGGTCGCCGAACAGTCGGCTCAGCTCGCCGCCGGCGACGATGATGCCCAGATCGAGCACCCGGACACCCTCCAGCGGGCGTCCGCCGACGACGCCGGAGGCCTCGCCCGGGTCGTAGCGCGGCTGTAGCCACCGAGGCTCGCCACTTCCCGCGGCCGGCGCCGGACGGCGGTATCCGGCGTGCTCGCCGTCGACCACCCAGTAACCGGCCGGCACCCGGGCGGTGACGCCGGGCGCGAGCTGCGTCTCGGTGAGCGCTCCGACGTCGGCCAGGTGCCCGGACTGCAGCGCGTCGGCGGGCGTCAGGACGGCCGCGATCGGGACGCCGTGTGCCTGGCCTTCGGTAACGAGCTGGTCCATGGTCCGGTCGGCGAACAACGCGGCGATGAGCCCGCCGAGTTCATCGAAGGCCTGCACCCGGGCGGCGATCGTGTCGAATCGCGGATCGGCGAAGCCGGCCGGCTCGCCCAACCAGGCTCGCATGCCGTGCCACTGCCGCGGCGAGAGCACGCAGATGCGCACATAGCCGTCCCGGCAGCCGAAGATCGGGTAGAGATCCTGGTTTTTCGGCCGGCCGCGCCACCGTCCGCCCTTGGCCCGCGCGGTCGCGGCCTGACCCTGGGTGCCGAAGGGCGGGTCGAGTGCCAGCACGACCGCATCGAAGCGGGCGAAGTCGATGAAATCCCCGACGCCGCAACGCAACCGGTTGGCATAGGCGACCAGGAGCGCCCACGTACCCTGGACCGCCGCGGTGGCCGAGGCGATCCCGTCCGGCGGTAGCACCGGCGTGCCGGTCGTGGGTCCGGATCGGGACAGCGCGGTGGACATGGCATAGAGCACCGGGTCGGTGGCGCGCCAGTCCGAGCGCGGGCCACGGACGCCGAAATCGGTGACCGTCATCGTGACCAGATGGGAGAACCGGTCGGCGAGTTCCTCGCAACCGGCGCCGAACCCCGCGGCGCGTCCGGAATGCCCGTTGTCGACGACGATGTCGGCCTCGGCGGCCAACGCGAGGAACCGGCGGCGGTCGCTGTCGTCGGCCGGGTCGAGGACGGCAGACCGTTTGTTGGCGTTGTTCAGGGCGAAGGGAATGCTCACGCCGCCGAGCGTCGGCGGCGCGGTACGCGCGGCGTTCCCGCCCGGGGGCTCAATCTTCAGGACGTCGGCGCCGAGGTCGGCGAGCAGTCGGGTGATCCCCTCCGGTTCGCCGTCGCACAGGTCGAGGACGCGCAGCGATGCCAACAGGGGTTCTGTCGTGGGCCCGTTGGCGCGCTCGTCGTCGATCACGTCCGCCTCTCCCGTCGTCCGGCGCAGAGCTTACGTGGGGATCGGCACCGAACACCTGTGCTAATCCGGGATCGACCGCCCGCGTACACTGGAATCAAATGTCTGTCACGAGCGCGGATGTCGCGCACCCCCATCCGGTCCTGGCGCAATTGTCGGCGCTACAGCACCTGCGGGTCTACGTCGACATCGGTGTGGTGATCGTGGTGCTGGCCATCACCAACCTGGTCGCGCACTTCACCGCCCCGTGGGCGAGTGTGGTCATGGTTCCGGCGGCGGCCCTGGGCCTGCTGGGCCTGGTACGTGCTCGGGGGCTGGGCTGGTCCGAACTGGGCCTGGGCCGCGAGCACTGGCGCTCCGGCGCACGCTATGCGCTGGCCGCGGTGGCGCTGGTGCTGACCGTCGTCGCGGTTGGCGCGTTGCTCCCGTGGACCCGCCCGATGTTCCTCAACGACCGCTACGCCACCATCTCCGGGGCGGTGCTGGCGTCGATGATCATCATCCCGCTACAGACCGTGATCCCCGAGGAACTGGCGTTCCGTGGGGTGCTGCACGGCGCGATGGACCGGGCGTGGGGATGGCGCGGGGTCACCGCCGCCGGATCGCTGTTGTTCGGGCTGTGGCATATCGCCAGCTCGTTGGGGCTGACGAGCAGCAACGTCGGGTTCACCCGAATCCTGGGCGGCGGGGTGTTCGGCATGCTGGCCGGCATCGTCGGGGCGGTGCTGGCCACCGCCGCGGCGGGTTACGTCTTCACCTGGCTGCGCCGGCGCAGCGGAAGCCTCATCGCCCCCATCGCGTTGCACTGGTCACTCAACGGGATCGGCGCGCTGGCCGCGGCGATGGTCTGGCACCTGTCCGGTTAGGTCAGCAACACGGCCGCACCGCCGATCCTGCCTTCGGAGAGGTCGGTCAGTGCCCGGTCGGCCTGTTCTAACGGGTACTCGGGCGTCGTCACCTCGATCCGGTGCCGACCGACGAAGTCCAGGAACTCCCGGGCGTCGGCCCGGGTGTTGGACGTCACCGAACGCATCTGGCGCTCCTGGAAAAGATGGCGCTGATAGTTCAACGGCGGGATGTCGCTGAGGTGGATTCCGGCGATCGCCAGTGTCCCGCCGCGGTCCAGTGCCTCACACGCCGGCAGCACCAGCTCCCCGACCGGGGCGAACAGGATCGCCGCGTCGAGCCTCACCGGCGGCGGATCTGCTGCACCCTGCGCCGATGCCGCACCCAGCGCCCGGGCCAACTCACGGGCCCGCGCGCCCCGGGTCATCACATGCACCTCGGCTCCCCGGGCGAGAGCCACCTGCGCGGTGATGTGTGCGCTTCCGCCGAACCCGTACAACCCGAGACGACCCCCGGGCGGTAGGTCCGCCCGCTTCAGTGCGCGGTAGCCGATGATCCCGGCGCACAACAGCGGCGCCAGCTCGGCATCGGTGTAACCGCCGGGCAGCCGGTGCGCGAAATCCGCCGGGACGGTGGCGAAGTCGGCGTATCCGCCGTCGGCGTCCCAGCCGGTATAGCGGGACTGCGGGCACAGGTTCTCGTCGCCGCGACGGCAGTAGACGCATTCCCCGCAGGTGTATCGCAGCCAGGCGATCCCGACCCGGTCCCCGGTCGCGACGCCGCCGACTCCCGGTCCTAGGGCCACCACCTCGCCGACGATCTCGTGGCCGGGCACCACCCCGGGTCGGTGCACCGGGAGGTCGCCTTCGGCGACGTGCAGGTCGGTACGGCAGACCCCGCAGGCCGTGACGGCCACCAGCACCTCACCGGGGCCCGGGTCGGGCACCCTCGCGCGGTCGTCGAACTCCAGGGGACCCGTGCGGGCCGGACCGGGCCGGCGCACCCGCCAGGCGCGCATGGTGACGGTCAAGGCTCAGCGGCGGACTTTGCCCAGGATCCACAACAGGAGCACCGAGCCGAGGATGGCGGTGAACAGGGTGAACCACCAGCCTCCCGCGCCGGTGTCGACGAAAAAGCTCAACAGGAAACCGCCGAGCAAGGCGCCCACGACACCGATGAGGATGTTCGTGAACAGCCCGGATCCGCTGCCCTTGACGATCTTTCCGGCGATCCATCCGGCCAAACCGCCGATGACGACATAGCTGAGCCAGCCGACGCTGGTCAGCGTCGACGAGCGAGCCAGGAACTCAGTTGCCGCGATGACGTCCATCGGATCTCCTCCGGTAGTTGTCGGTCGGCATGGCCACCGACCGGGTCCCTCCGGTATAGCGCGCGACGGTAACGATTGTCAGGTCGATTGCGCCACGATCCGACGGCGAGATGCCGTCTTTCAGGTGCCGGGCGTCATGCCCGGTACCGGGGTCTCCACCGGGATCGGTACGCCGACCCGGTCACCCGGCGGGGGCAGCGCGGCCGGGGCGTTGGGGTCCGGTGCCGGTGCGGCCGGGGGCGGCGGCGGGGTGAAGGGCCGGATCGACTGGGCCAGGGCGGTCGCCGCGGCCGGGTCGACGGGATCCTTCGCGGTCCCGAGCCACACCACGAACCACCGATCGCTGGGCTGGCTGCGTTGTGCGCTCGCGGTTCCGACGACGCCCGCCCAGATCTGGCCGTTCGGCTTGGCGGTGTCGGTGAACTTCACCGCGTAGGAGGATGACGAGCCCGGCATGTCACCGGCCTGCAGGGGCGCGGTCTGCTGATTGATGCGGGTGCCGGGGAAGGGCATGAAGAACTCCCCCATGTCCGAAGCCAGCCGGACGGCGGCCTTGCCGTTGTCCTGCTCGGCGCCGGCGAACAACTTCAGGTCCAGCCGTCCCAGCAGAATGCTGGTGTCGTTGGCCGTAGCCGCGCTCTGGCCGGGGAGTGCCGCCGGGCCGGTCTGCTTGAGCAGCAACGCCTGGCCATAGCTCAGACGGGACGCATCGGCAACCTCCCAGCCGGCGGGCAGCACGTAGCTGAAACCGCCGGCGGAGTTCTCCACCCGACCGGCCTCCGGCGCCGGGGCGGGCGCCGGGCCGGGCGCGGGGGCGTT
>SYAB01000009.1 GCA_005787665.1 Actinomycetota bacterium | reverse complement strand
GCGCGATCGGAACCTCCCACCCTGGTCGGCGCGAGCATCCCGTTCGCACTGCATAACGCGAATAAACGCGCCGCTGTCCTGGACCCCGGCAGCGATGACGACCGACGCCGGCTCATCGAGCTGGTTGCCGGCGCCGACATCGTGGTCGACAGCGGGCGACCCGGTCTCGCCGCCGCCTTCGGCACATCGTGTGCCGAACTGGCCGATCGCTTCGGATCCCTGGTGACCATGCTGGTGACCGACTTCGGCAACACCGGACCCTATGCCGACTGGCGTGCCAGCGACCCCGTTCTGTACGCGATGTGCAGCGCATTGTCACGCTCGGGCCCCACCGTCGGCGCCCCGGTGCTACCACCGGACGGTATCGCCTCGGCCACCGCTGCAGTGCAGGCGGCCTGGGCGGTGCTGGTCGCGTACTTCAACCGATTGCGTTGCGGCGCCGGTGATTACATCGACTTCTCCCGATTCGACGCGGTGGTAATGGCATTGGATCCACCGTTCGGAACCCAGGGCCAGGCCGCGACGGCCCGGAAGTCCGGAGAGCGATGGCGGGGACGGCCGCGGAACCAGGATCTGTATCCGATTTTCAAATGCAGCGACGGATTCGTCCGGATCTGCGTGATGTCGCCCAAGCAGTGGCACGGGTTGCGGGCCTGGCTGGGTGAACCCGAGCAGTTCCAGGACGACCGCTTCGACGTGCTCGCTGCGCGGGTGCAGGCATTCGACGAACTCGGAGCGCTGATCGGGGAGCAGTTCGCGGATCGCACCCGAGAGCAATTGGTCCAGACGGGACAGGCTCACGCAGTGCCAATCGCGGCCGTCCTGACGCCGTCGGAAGCCCTGCATTCCGATCAACTCGATGCGACTCGGGCGCTGGCTGACATCGAGATCGCTCCCGGCGTCAAGACTCCCGTCCCCGTGGGCTACTGGACTGTCGATGGTGCGAGAGCCGGTATCCGCACTGCGGCGCCGCAGCTCGACGCCGATGAAACCCTCTGGCGGACAGAGCGTTTCGACCCTGAGCCGGACGCCGCAGTGGGGAGCAGGCCGCTGGCGGGAATCCGCGTGCTCGATCTGGGCATCATCGTCGCGGGCGGGGAACTGAGCAGGTTGTTCGGCGACCTGGGTGCCGAGATCATCAAAGTGGAGAGCGCCGCCTTCCCGGACGGTGTGCGGCAGAAACGGCCGGACCAGGCGATCGGTGACTCCTTCGCCCGAGCGCTCCGCAACAACCTGGGGCTGGGTCTTGATCTTCGCAGCGATGCCGGGGCGGCGGTGTTCGCCCGCCTCGTCGCCGTCTCCGACGCGGTGTTCGCCAACTTCAAGCCGGAGACACTGACCGCACTCGGATTCGACTACGCAAGACTTCGCGAACTCAATGACGACATCGTCCTGGCGCAGAGCAGTGCCTACGGCGACGTCGGTCCCTGGAGTAGCCGGCTGGGATACGGCCCACTGGTCCGCGCTGCGACGGGCGTGACAAGTCTGTGGACCTCGGAGGCAGCCGGGAACACCGGACGCCACCCGTACTTCGATGCCACCACGATCTTCCCGGATCACGTGGTGGGCCGGATCACCGCGATCGGCGCCCTGGCCGCCCTGATCCGGCGGCGGCGCTGCGGTGTCGGCGCCCGGATCGGTGTCTCCCAGGCCGAGGCCGGGATCAACCAGTTGGACACCCGTTTCGTCACGCTGGCCGCGGACCCCGCAGACATCCGTCCGGACCCGACCGAACACCTCCTGCTGGCGTGTCTGGGGGAGGACGAGTGGTGTGTGGTGTCGATAACGTCCGCCGCGGACCGGCAGGTGATCGACGGGATCGTCGGCGGTGAGTCGCTCGCCGAGTGGACCGCACGCCGGACACCGCAGGAGGCGGCTCAGCGACTGCAGGATGCCGGGGTGGCGGCCGGCCCGATGTACCGGCCCGATGAGGTCTACGACCACGCCCAACTGAGATACCGCGATGTCCTGGCCGACATGGACCATCCGTTTTTCGACGTCCCGCTTCCCGCCGAGACCGGGCCCGCACCGTTTCGCAACATCCCGCAGGCGCCGCAGCGCCCGGCACCGCTGCCCGGCGCCGACACTCGCCGGATCTGCCGAGACGTGTTGGCCCTCAACGACGATGACATCGAGCAATTGATCTGCGACGGTGTCCTGTTCGTCACCGAGAAGCCGGGAGTCCCGGCGCGAGAGGAGTTACCGCAATGAGCACCCGACAGGGGAGTGTGGCAGGCGCGACAGTCCGGGACGCGGAGTTCTACATCGGCGGGGAGTTCCGCCCCGCAGATCAATGCGAGCCGGTGCGCGAGGCCGCGACCGGTGAGTTACTCGGCGACGGAGCCAGTGCCACCGTGGCCGACATCGACGCGGCGGTCGCCGCGGCACGGACAGCACTGCCGCTCTGGAGTTCGGCCTCGGTCGGCCACCGGGCCGCGGTTCTCGAGGCGTTCGCCGCGGCACTGCATCGGCGCGCGGACAGCACCGACAAGCTGGTGAGCCGTGAGAACGGCATGCCGATCGCGCTGTCTCGGGGAGCAAACGGACAGTTCCCGGCGGCGTTACTGGGGTACTACGCCAAGCTCATCAACGAGACCCCGATCGAAGAGATCCGGCCGATCATGTCCGGCCACACCATCGTGCGTCGTGAACCGGTCGGGGTCGTGGCCGCAATCGTGCCCTGGAACTATCCCCAGGCACTGGCCGCGTTCAAGCTCGCGCCCGCACTCGCCGCCGGCTGCACAGTCGTTCTCAAAGCAGCACCCGAAACCGCCTTGGACGCCATGGTTTTCGCCGAGGCCGCCCGGGAGTGCGGGATGCCGCCGGGAGTGCTCAACGTGGTACCGGGCGGTGTGGAGGCCGGCAAGCACCTGGTCTCCCACCCCGGGGTGGACAAGGTGAGTTTCACCG